>NZ_MDAW01000167.1:0-70048 GCF_002875385.1 Vibrio sp. 10N.222.52.B12
GAAGACAAACGCTCCATAGAAGTTTGTTGTGCTGAGTTTGCGTTGTTTAGGTAACGCTGAGCGGTCATCGCTGATACGTTTGTGTTTACATTCACTGCCATGGTGATTTCTCCAATTGATTTTCCGATGTAGCGGTTTCCGACGTCTCGGAAAACCAAGTAGTTCTCTCAAAGTTACTTTTATTAACGGCGCATGCCCTGTTTTCTTTAGAAAAATTTTTAGATTTTTTTGAAAATAATTCGTTTGGAGGGGTAATCGTGACGAAGCGGATAAAAAAGTAAAAAAACTTTCATTTTTCGCTAAAGCTTCTTTTCGAATTGTCGATACAGGCTGATTTTGCGTTAAATTTGTGTGGTGCGAACCATTAACCAAGCAGCGTCAAGGCAAGATTTGGCGCTTGTTTTGCTTGTGCCAGAATAGAAGTACTGACCTGTTGTAAGATCTGCTGCTTCACCATTTGCGTGGTTTCTTTAGCGTAATCCGTATCTTGAATGCGGCTGTTCGAAGCCGCTAGGTTTTCGTGGATGTTATCCAGATTATTGATCGCGTGATTAAAGCGGTTTTGATACGCACCTAACTCAGCACGATGGCTATCAACGTACTTCATCGCAGTATCTAGGACGGCCACGGCTTGTTGCGCACCACCGACTGACGTAATGTCGATGTTATCAACCGCATCGTAACCTTTTAGCTGCAACCCAAGTTCACTCGCTAAATCACCTGAAAACGATAAAGTGCCTGAAGTTTCTTCTCCAGCCATAAATAGCTGTAACTGACCTTCTTCATTCACAGATGCCGTGACTTTGTCAGTTTGACCATTGATATAGGTCGCAAGCTCTTCGATATCGTCGCCAGCTTTGGCATTAATTTGAATGGTTTCCGTTTCGCCAAAACGATTAGTAAATGACATGCTAAGATCATTCGCGCCATCTTTTACTTGCCAATCAGAGCTTGCGCGTCCGTTTGCAATGTAGCTAAAGCCGCCCATATCAATGCCATCACTGCGCATCGACTTTAATTCAACTTGCACTGCTTCACCTGACGCTGCGCCAATTTGAAATGCCGACTTACCAAAGCTGCCATTCAGCAGTTTACGCCCACCAAAAGAAGTAGTTTCCGCAATGCGGTTTAACTCATCGTTGAGTGCAGAGACCTCTTCTTGCAGCGCAGTACGTTCCGCTTTGCTGTTTGAACCATTGGCTGACTGGAGCGACAAATCACGCATGCGCTGCATGATATTGGTCACCTCATTCATCGCGCCTTCCGCAGTTTGCATGATGGAAATGCCGTCATTCGCGTTACGCACAGCGACATCTAAACCACGCATTTGCGATTGCAGACGGTTGGAGATTTGCAGACCCGCAGCGTCATCCTTCGCGCTGTTAATACGCTTCCCTGAAGACAAACGCTCCATGGATTGGTTCAGCATGTCGGTTGCACTGGTCAAATGACGCTGTGCGACAAGTGCTGCCACATTGGTATTAACGGTGATCGCCACAAATATTGGTCCTGAAATTAAGGCTTTGGATACTTATCGACCAAATTAAAGAAACGTTTAGTGTTTTTTTAAGAAAAGTGATGCGGTTGCGCATTTCCCGACGAGACAGCGAATAGCAAAAAGCCTAGTGATGGTGCACTAGGCTTTGTGGTTATTCGCTGTGGTGACTCAGACTACTTTCGAACTTCAACACTTGAGTTGGCGGTAAGCGTGACAATTACATAACTCACCTTCTGTCCGTTCACGTATTTGTGCTTGGCAGAAACAGACTGTTCGTCAACGATAAGTGTCGGGTAATCGCCATAGAACCAAGCTTCCCACTCTAAGTTTTCCTCAGAGGTATTGGTAAGTGTCGATCGCTCTAAGCCATCATGACGCAAAGTTAGCTCGTGCTCTCCCATCGGAAGCTGCTCAACTTGCAACCAGTCAATATCATCCGTGAGGTGAGATGCAGTTACGACTCGATGGTTTGCCGCATCAGGCTTGATGCCCATCAATCCCTCAATGGTATTCGAAATAAAGGTAAAAGAGATTTCAGGATAGTCACCGTTAGTACCTTGAGTTGGGCGCTCATGGGGCTCGTCTTTGATATCCATGATGTACTGCATCCACTTCCATGCTTCCGCATTACGATTGTAAGGGAAGTAGGTTTCAGGGATATAAGTGTAAGCCTCAATGTTGTATGGCGCTTCCGGCGTACTTCCAATTCCATCACCCAGATTTTCTGTAATAAAGTCTAAGTAGCTGTCGTTACGTTCTCCAGGTTCAGTGATCAGCTTCATTGGCATGAACCAGCTGTTTTCTTTACCGAAGTCATTCATACGGAAACCATCACGCTGAACGATGTTAACGTAGTTATCCAACGGTTTATTTGGATCCGCAATACTCCATTCTTCATTAAAGAAATCTTTAAGTTGCTGTGCTTTCTCTTGCCAAAGCGCTGCCTCGCTGTACTCTTCTCGAGCCCCAAGCATTGCAGCATACGCGACCGTCGCTTGGTATTGAGAGCCTATGCCATCACCGGCTTCGATTGGGAATTCACCACGCTCGTTGTAAGTTGCGGAGCCTTCAAAAATACCACCATAACCCTCAGCAATACCGTTAGGATCTTGATCGTCGTGAAGCGTGATATAGTCCGTTAGCACCTTGGTGTAAAAACGCCATAAATCTGGGTCTTCGATGTAACGCTTGTCTCCTGTCCATTGATATTGCTTCCATGCTTTTTCTACAAACTCAAATTGAGCAGGTACTTCACGTACAAACCAGCTGTCATCTTTGTAGTCAATGGTATGTGGCGTGCCATCAAAGTTAACCGCCCACAAGGTATACCATTTTCTCGATTCCGTAGAATGCTTAGCGAAGGTCTTAAACATCGAAAAGTTTTCGGCATCTAGACCAGCAATTTTCGCCCCACTGACTTGATGTAAGAAGTCGCGAGAGTAAAAGGCAGTCCGATCAAAATAGCTGGCCCAATAAGATGGAATGTAGTCTGCGGTGCCATCACCATCATTATTGTTCTCATCACGGTTAACCAGATCATGTTGCCCCGTCATAACGAAGCGACGTGTTTTATCAATTGCCCATTCAAACGAATCTTGAAGTTTCTGATTCGAGGACGTGACGACAACCTGCTTCTCTTTTTCAATCGCCGTTACTGTCCATTTTTCTTCTTTACCATTTGCATCGGTTACTACCGCTTGCACTGGTTGAGTAAAGTCCACGACTTCACCGACATCCAAGCTTGATCGACTTTGTTCAGAAACCAAAAGTGTACTCACCGTTATGGCACTTAAATCGGTGCCATAAGGCACTTGGAACTCAACGGTTTGCTGAGTTTTATCAATGCCCGTCACACCGACCTGTTGCTCGGCTTTAAATTGGATGATTTGATTAAAACTAACAGGCTGGCTCTTGTTCACTCTTACCAAAGACACACTGTCGACGCTCACCCCTCCGACATCAGACCCTGTAAACCAGACTTTAATTTGCTCGCCTTTCTCTAGTGGAATAGCAGGCAGAGTATTTGGCTTATATAGTTCCCCTTCTGTATTTTCGTCTTTGGTTTTTTCAATCGTCTGGCTGACGAGAACCTCATCGGTCAGGTTACTTAAGCCAAGAATGGCGTCATCACTTGGGCTGCTGATGTGGGCGGATAAATCATAAAAACCCGTTTCAGGAATGGTGACTATTTGGCTCACATGATGGTTGGTTCCGGTGGCAATCCTCGCCATCGACTCACCAACATAAGCATCTTCATACTTCACATTGGCAAACCAGTAGCTCCATCCTAAACCGTCATTTTCAAAGGTAGAATTTGAGACAAGGTTATCGCCTTTCGAAGAATCATCATCAGACGAGCTATTACAACCGGACAAAGCAAGGGCGACAAGAATCGCTGAAGCAAGTATTTTCAGTTTCATTTTTTTCTCGTAGGGATAGCGTGGTTATTGGATAACGTTTATTCGGGATGCTGCCGGCGACATGAAATGAAGACACCGGCATGTTAATTTTTAATAGCTGTAAGGTGCGTTAAACCGCTTGAATGGATTCTGGAGAGACTTTCGTTTTCTCATCAGAATCATTGGCCACAATATGGTCGTATTTCTCGGTCAGATGATCCTGAATTTTTTGGTGGTAAGCACCGTTGAGTTTGTAGAAGCGGAAGTACACAACCAAAGCGATAGCAAAGAAGAATGCTGGCAGACCAACCATGATGCATTGCATGCCAAATACTGTGTCTGGGCTCTGCTCCATGTTTGGAACATAGTCCACAGCAGTTAACGCGATACCAATGAAGAAAGCCGCAAAAGCTGAACCTGCTTTAACCACCAGCGTTTGTACTGAGTACGCGATACTCTCGCAGCGAGAGCCCAGTTTGTACTCACCGTAATCCACTGTATCCGCCACCATAATGACGTTCAGCACCCAAAATAGCGCCGTACCGATTTGCAATAACACACCCGCTGTAGAAATCAGCAGAATGCTTTGTTTGTCGTACATGCCTACATAGATAAGTACCGCACTGCCTAGGATCGGGAAGCTCGATGCGCACGCCCATAAAACTCGACGTGAGAACATTTGCGCCAATTTAGGGAACAACACCAGTGTAATTAGGTTCGCAATACCAGCATAAGCCATGTAGTAAGGGAAAAGTTCTTCGTTTCCGACTACATAGGTGAAGTAGTAAACCGCAAAGGCTGTGATGATGTTGGTAGCGAGGTTGTATGACAGTGCCATACAAAGAACGCTAGTCAGTTGGTCATTTTTGTAGATAAGCGAGAGGAGCTTCTTCAGCGAGACCTTTTCTTCAGGTTTCGTCACGTCAAGATTGCTGGTTGAGTAACGCTCTTTCACGTTACGTAGCGTGATATATGTTGAGACTAGGAAACAACCGACAAGCAAAATGGCAAACACTTGGAAACCAAATCCTTTGTCGTCGCCCCCGACATAATTGACGAACGGCATTGCGATAGCGGCGGTAACAATCCATGCAAGGCTGGCAAAAAATCGTGGATAAGGAACCAACTCTTCACGTTCACGTTTATCCAATGTTAATGTCGGAACCAGTGACCAAAAAGGAATGTCCATCAAAGTGTAAGTCATGCCCCATAAGATGTAAGTAACCGCGGCGTAAGCGATCAGCCATGGCCCTTCTATGTGATGCGCACTAAACAGCATGATTAACACAACTGAGTTGGTGAGCGTGCCGACTAAGATCCAAGGTTTAAACTTACCCCAACGAGAGCGGGTGTTATTCACGATCCAGCCCATAATCGGATCGTTCACAGCATCCCAAATACGCGCGATTAAGAAGATGGTCCCCACCGCAGCAGCCGAGAGGCCAACAACGTCGGTGTAATAGAACATCAGATACATGTAAACGATGGTGATAGCGAAGTCTTTACCAAATGCGCCAAAGCCGTAGCTCAGCTTGGTATTCATAGAGATACTCATTTGTTACTCCTTACGCCCCCTCATCGAGAAGGCGCAGTATATTCACGTTATTGTCGTTTTTATTGATATTGGTTTTGTGAGTCTGGATTTACTGATGCACCCACGCTGGCAACCAACCTTCGTGTGCTTCTATCAAGTCATCAACAAGGGCATAAATCTCTTCGAGTCCAAGCACTGCTGCAGTGTGAGGATCAAGCATGGCGGCATGGTAAATGCGGTCACGGTTTTCCGTGAGGATGGCTTCTGTCAGCAGCGTTTGAACATTAATGTTGGTCTGCATTAATGCCGCTAAGTGATTTGATAAGCGTCCTGCTTTGATAGGTTGAATGCCGTTTGCGTCCACCAAACAAGCCACTTCCACACAACAACCTTGTGGTAAGTTGTCAATTAACGCTTCGTTCTTCACGTTGCCGTAGATAACACTCGGCGTGCCTGTCCAAATCGAGTTCATGATGGTACTCGCGTATTCATGTGACTCTTTGACGGTGATTTGATCCGCGTTTTTGAAGTCTTCGAGGTCTTTTTTCCAGTCTGCAATTTGTTCTACACAACGTTTAGGATATTCATCAAGTGGCACTTTATAACGTTCAATCAAATCTGGGCGATTTGGCTTAATGAAATATGGCGTGTATTCAGAAAAATGTTCTGAAGATTCCGTTACGAAGTAGCCCAACTTCTTAAACATCTCGTAGCGGACTAGGTTGGTGCAGCGACCATTGTGGTGCAAACCCGGCTTCGGCGCTTTGCCCGATTCAAATGCCTTAAGCAGTTCAGGATAAATGTCGACATACTCCCCCTGCTCGTTTTTCTTTTCGAGCGTCAGGTAGTAAGCCATGTGGTTAATGCCTGCACAGGTGTAACGAAGGTCTGAGTATTGGATATCAAGGTCGCGAGCCAGCTCTTCCGCCGTCCCTTGCACGGAATGGCACAAACCCACTTGTTTGATATGAGGGTATTTCTCGTACATCGCCCAAGTGTTCATTGCCATTGGGTTAACGTAGTTAAGCATGGTAGCGTTTGGACAGATCGCCGTCATGTCCTCGCATACGCTCCAAAGGTGCGGAATGGTGCGAAGTGAGCGCATGATGCCGCCTGGGCCTAATGTATCTGCAATAGTTTGCTCTAAACCATGACGCTTACAGACTTCAAAATCCGTTACGGTACATGGTTCATAACCGCCAATTTGGAACGCAATAACCACGAAGTCTGCGCCTTGCAATGCCTCTTTCTGGTTTAAGTGGCAAGTGATCGTGCCCGTTGCTCCGGATGACTCCATTAACTTGCTTACAACGAGATGTGACTCTTCTAAACGGAGTTCATCAATATCCATCAAGGCAATTTGCGCCCCTTTGAACGCTGGCTTGTGGAACACATCGCCAAGAATGTTTTTCACAAAAATCGTCGAACCCGCACCGATAAATGTGATTTTAGGGCTTTTCATAGTTGAATCCTTTTTGCTTTCATACTTTTGTTTCGATGCATTTAAGTTACACCTGTCGCAAGGCCGAATTCGTCTCAGATAAACCAATCACTCTCCCGTTTCCTAATATTTAAAATCAACCAATAAAAATTCTTAGGAAATGGGATATTTTTGTGTAAATCACGGATAAAAAAGGTGGGAAGATACACTGAGGCTTGCTAGCACGGCGATTTAAGTCACATAACCAAAATCTTATAAAACAGAGTAATCGGTGTTTTTGAAGCTGTTCTGAGTTTTGTTTCAACAGATTTAGTACAAAGAACTTATACAGTTTCCTAAGAGGTGGGCGATGGCGAAGGTAGAGTCCAAGGCAGAGTTAGATACATTGAAAGTCGTGATTCAAGATAAGTATTCTTCCGAAACGGTTTCTGTAAGCCCACTTTCGCTGTACTCATCCTATGAAAAAATCGATATCGAGCTTAGGCCGCCCCACTCTATGCCGGGTTATCACTGGCATGGGCAAGTCGAGGTGAACATTCCTTTTGGAGATGACGTCGAGTACATCATTAATGGCAGCCCTGTGATTGTGAAAGCTGGTTCAATCGGTCTGTTTTGGGCTTCTGTCCCGCATCGACTAACGAACCCAGGGCATAGCCATAACATGGGAATCATCAATATCCCTATTCATCACTTTATGTCGTGGACGTTAAATCGGGACTTAGTTAATCAAATCACCCATGGTTGCGTATTGCAGTCGAGTTCAAACTCACTAGTCAGTGAATTTGAGCTAGCTCGTTGGGCCGAGGAAATGACCCATCCTTCAGAGAGTCGCCAGCAATTGGCAATAGAT
The DNA here is from genome assembly GCF_002875385.1 of Vibrio sp. 10N.222.52.B12. Taxonomy (NCBI): domain Bacteria; kingdom Pseudomonadati; phylum Pseudomonadota; class Gammaproteobacteria; order Vibrionales; family Vibrionaceae; genus Vibrio; species Vibrio sp. 10N.222.52.B12. Next base: position 7,723 of record NZ_MDAW01000167.1, read on the forward strand.
GAAATAGGACTCATGTTAAAAAGGATGAGCCTAGATGGCTGGGAACAACTGATCGTTAATCGACAAGAGAAATCGACGAAAAAAGGCGTATCTAAACATTCGCAGTTTTACGTCAGTCAAATGCTGGAATACATTGCCACCCATCATAACCAGCCGATCACGATAAAAGATATTGCAGAACACATTGGACTGCACACCAATTATGCGATGAACGTGTTCCAACGAACCATGCAGATGACCATCAAGCAATACATCACGGCAATGCGGATTAACCACGCCAGAGCACTGTTGAGTGATACTGACCGGACAATTTTAGATATCGCTTTAACGGTAGGCTTTAATTCTAGCAGCCGATTTTATGAGACTTTTCAGAATTATATTGGTGTAACGCCAACGCAATATCGCAAGAAGTCACGCGAAGATCATCGCTGGAGCAGTCACAGTACCAGCCCACTTTACGAACTAGAGAAAGGCGCCATTGATGGCAAAAGACCACTGACAGTCAGTTAGTCTTATCAGGCAAGAATGAGGGGAAACAAAAAAGGCAGATCACTCTGCCTTTATAATCATTGGAGAGTTGGCGAAGAATTACTTAATCGCCAATTCCGCTAGCATTTCTTGTGAAGGAGCGAAGAAGTACGCACCTGTTACTGCTTTGGTAAAACGAAGCAGTTGGTCAGTCTTACCATCAGTCACACCATACATGCTCTCTAGCATTACTTTGATGTTGTGGATGTTGTTGCAGTAAGAGATGAACAACAAGCCGTGTGCGCCAGTTACCGTGCCGTATGGCAAGCTGTGTCGAACGATCTTAAGGCCTTTGCCTTCTTCTTTGATGTCCACACGACCTACGTGAGAAGCAGCAGGAACATCTTCTAGCTCGATAGAATCTGGTTTAGTACGGCCAATCACTTTCTCTTGTGCAGACACGTTCAAACGGTTCCATGCAGGAAGGTTGTGCTCAAAGCGTTGAACCATCACGTAACTACCACCAGCGAAAGCACCGTCTTTGATCAACGCTACGTCAGCACGTGCATCGCCTTTCGGGTTTTCAGTGCCGTCGACGAAATCTGTCATGTCACGAGCATCTAGGTAACGGTAACCGTATGTCTCATCAACCACTGTCACGTCTTCTGCGGTGTCTACTAAGAACTTACGTAGAACGTAGAAGTGCAAATCATGACGCGTTGAGTGGCAGTGGATCAGAACATCTACGTCCGACGCAGGCGCTACGATGTCGCCTTCACCCAATTGAGGGAAGTCAATCAACTCTTCTGGCATTTGCATGTTTAGGTGCTGCCAAAAAGATTTGGTGAATGCGATAGAAAGGGTTAGATCTGCACCTGGTTGGCTCGCATTGAGCTCTTTTACTAGCTCAGGAAGCGCTTTCAGTTTCGCCAACACGTTTTCACGGTTTTGGTTCACTTTCAACTGAGTGTAAAGTGCAAATGGACCTGCTTCAGGCACAATCGCCGTTTGAGCTTGTGACATTGAGATTTCCTCTATACATTGCCCCTTGCGGGAGCTTTGTTTTAATTTTTTGCTGGCTGTTCTTCTTTGTGCTCAACCTGTGGCACGTGGAAACAGTCTTTTACCCATCTTCCATTAAAAAGATAGATCATAAACCAAGTTAACAAGGTAATTGTAAGCGCGTTCGCCCAATTGAAAACACCATGTTCGAGATAGACATGATACATGGTCTGCGCCAGTTGAATACCGCACAAGATCAAAGTCATCGCACGACCATGCTGAGTAATTTGATTCACCCAACCTCTGTCAGGATGACGCAAGCCCATCAACCACATCAATAGCAGGCTTGGAATACCCATCGATAGCCCGAGGTATAACGTATTAGAGTCAGGGTAAACAATCGATAGTATCTTGCTACCGCTGTCTCTACTCACTCCTGCCATGGCAAACACCACCCAAGAGCGCGCTAGGAACATCCACCCTAGCCATAACATAATTGGCGCTTTCAAAAATCCATGAGCGTCGTACTGATCGAATGAGTAACGCACAATATCGTCTTCTTAGTTTCATAAAAATGCCACTTTAACCGATCGCTTCAGAGTTGCAACACCGCAAACATGAGAACTAAAGTTCATTTCGTCATCTTACGCAGGTAAACTAAGGTTAGATTTACAGCGACGTCGAAAAAATATGAAAAAGAAAAACACAACAGCACCCGTTCCTTCCCAAGAAACCCAAACTGAAGCGATGAAAATTGCGAAAGCTACACAGAAGCCAGGCCAAACCAAAGAGCAAACCAGATTGGTCGCTCAAGGCATCGAAAAAGGCATTGCTCAGTACAAGAAGCAACAGAAAGAACGCAATCGACAAGCCGATAAAGCGAAGAAAAAACAGCAAAGAGAAAAGCAGCGCCAACATGAAGATACTGCTGAGCAAGAAATGGGAATGGTTCAAGAGCCAGCAACCAAACCAACCATCTTGCCGTGGGCGTTACTTGTTCTTAGTTGGATTGGTTTTGCCGCCTATATCGTAATGGGGAGATAACATGTTTCGTTATGTGATGACAGGAAGCATCGCACTGGCTTTGATGGGATGCTCAACGCCTTCGACTTTGTCTTCTATACCAAGTGACAGTGTACAAATTCGCATTGATAGCCAATTTAACCCACAACATTGTGAATACCTAGGTGAAGTAACAGGCAGTGAGGGGCACTGGTATAGTTACTTGTTCTACACTAATGACGCAATGATGCAGGGCGCAATGCATGACCTGAAAAACAAGGCATCTGCCATAGGCGCGGACACGGTGTTTATGATCTCCCCTCAAGACTTTGTCACTTCATTTAGCGTGCTAGGTGTTGCCTACCGCTGCCAGTAGGTCTATTTCGAATGTAAAAAAAGCCAGCTATTGCTGGCTTATGCACGAAATCCAAGACTGCTAGCGATATCTCCTTCCCGCTCAAGAACCCATTGAACATCAAAAGGCCCCCAATCTGAAAGTTGGTAATAGCCGTCATTATGACGTCGGCCATCTTGAACGAAGATAAGCTCGATGCCGATCCCCGGTAATGCCTTGAGTACATCTTGAATAGTACGACGAGGCCACCCCGTTCTTTCGATCAATTTTGGTACATTTGGCCTTTCTAGGTTTTCCACCAACAAGGCCAAATATAGCCGCCTTGCAAAAACAGGACTCAATTCCATTGACACCTCCTAAAATTGTGCTGATTCATTATTTCTTTTTTGCCCAGAGAGATGTTGCGTTTGATCAATAACTCGACTTTTCCGTGCTATTTAGCCGAGTTTTTTATCAATCTGGATGCCATTTGGTGGTGGATTGAGCTACTAACTCAAACGAAACAGAGCAAAGTTACGCGAAATATTGTCTGCATCATTTTGTCAGTTTGGTTGCTTCTTGATAGGATGCTTAAACAGCCAAAAACAACGCTACATCGGTCATTCATAACGCAAACCGATGAGTAAAAAACAAAAAGAAAAGGAATTAATATGACGATCACCATGTTCGGCATCCCAAACTGCGACACAATTAAAAAAGCCAAAAAGTGGCTAGAAGCAGAAAACGTAGCATTTGATTTCCACGATTACCGTAAACAAGGTATCGACGCTGCAATGGTTACTGAATTTTGTAACGCCTTGGGATGGGAACAAGTCCTCAACAAACGCGGCACGACTTTCCGCCAACTGACTCAAGAACAGAAAGATTCACTAAACGCAGAGAACGCGATTGCTCTATTGGTGGAAAACCCAGCAATGATTAAGCGTCCAATCTTGAAAGTGCAAGATCAACTTCATATCGGTTTCAAAGCAGACCAATACGCGACCATTTTTAACTCTTAATGTAAGGAATACTCAAGGATGACAGACAGTCCAGTACTGGCACTCGCTAAAGACCTGATCAGCCGCCAGTCCGTAACGCCTGAAGATGCAGGCTGTCAGGATGTAATGATCGAACGCCTAAAAGCACTAGGTTTTGAAATCGAAGTGATGGTGTTTGAAGACACCACAAACTTCTGGGCTCGACGTGGTACAGAAGCGCCACTGTTTGCTTTTGCCGGTCACACCGATGTGGTGCCTGCGGGCAAGCTAGAGCAATGGGACACCCACCCATTTGAACCAACCATTATCGATGGTTACTTACATGGTCGCGGCGCGGCAGATATGAAAGGCTCATTGGCTTGCATGGTGGTAGCGGTAGAACGTTTTATCGCAGAAAACCCAAACCATAAAGGCTCTATTGGCTTTTTGATCACTTCTGACGAAGAAGGCCCATTCATTAACGGCACCGTTCGCGTGGTTGAAACCCTAATGGCACGCGGTGAGAACATCGATATGTGTATCGTAGGCGAACCTTCAAGTACAGAAGTCGTTGGCGATGTGGTGAAAAATGGTCGTCGTGGATCGATCACTGGTGACCTAACGGTAAACGGGACACAAGGTCATGTCGCCTACCCTCACCTAGCAAACAATCCCGTTCACCAGTCTCTAATGGCGATTCACGAACTCGCGACAACCGAATGGGACCAAGGTAACGACTACTTCCCTCCAACCAGTTTCCAGATCCCGAACGTTTCAGCAGGTACCGGTGCATCTAACGTCATTCCTGGCGAGTTTAATGTTCAGTTCAACCTGCGCTTTAGTACCGAGCTAAGCAACGACATCATCGTTCAACGCGTAACAAAAACGTTAGACAAACATGAATTGGATTACGACTTAAAATGGACCTTCAACGGCGACCCGTTCTTAACAGATACTGGTGCGCTACTGGATGCCGTAGTTGCAGCAGTGGATGAAGTTAACAACACAAAACCAGCCTTGCTAACAACAGGCGGCACATCGGATGGTCGCTTTATCGCCCGCATGGGTGGTCAGGTGGTTGAACTTGGTCCTGTTAATGCGACGATTCATAAAGTGAACGAGTGCGTGAAAGTTGACGACTTAGAGAAGCTAACTGACATGTACGAAAATACATTGAAGCACCTGTTAGCAAAATAAACCGCATAAGAACGCACAACAACGTATTTAACGAGAACACCATGACACCAGAGCAACTTACCGGAATCACCGATTCGCATCTGCAATCTACCTTAGTCGGGCAAAAGGCTTTTATGCTTCATCCTGAAGTGGCTGACGATTTGCTTAAGATGATTGAAGCGGCAACCGAAGCAGGCTTTAAGATGGAAATTGCCAGCGGCTTTCGTGATTTTCATCGCCAAAAAGCCATTTGGAACGGTAAGTTTTCTGGTGAATTGCCAATTCTTGACTCGAATTCCCAGCCTCTTAACAAAGCAGAGTTAGGCGACGAAGAAAAGCTCATGGCGATTCTGCGTTGGTCAGCTCTGCCCGGTGGTAGTCGTCATCACTGGGGCTGTGACTTTGACGTTTATGCTCGCAACTTATTGCCACAAGACACCATGCTTCAATTAGAGCCTTGGGAATACCTTGATGGTCACCAGCGTGCATTCTATCAATGGTTAGCCGCTAACCTTAGCTCATTTGGCTTTTTCTTTCCTTATCAACAAGACTTAGGTGGTATCGCTATCGAACCTTGGCACATTAGCCATAAAGCAGTAGGACAACAGTGCCTCGCGCACCTAACGCCTGCGCTGCTAAAAACTCAGCTGACGCAGCAAAATCAGCTCGATAGCATTGCAGGGATTGAAGTCATACTGAATAATTTGGATAACGTCGTAGAACGATTCATTCAAAACATCACGCCGCCGGAGGCTCTATGATAGAACTGCTAACCAACCCTTGGGTCATTATCATCATAGTGCTCAGCATCGTTGTCGGTAATATTGCTGCGCTTAAGTACACTGCTAAGATGAAGTTTGGTCAGATGGATAAAGGTCGTAAGAACGATTTAGACAAACTGAATGAGCTAGACAAAGAACGCTACGACGATAAAGGCCAAAAGAAGAAAGACGAACCTCGTTAATTTAAGAGTGCTCTTTCACTCAAAATCGTAGACTGAACATTAGACCAAGGCATCGTATCCAGAAGATCAAAAAAGGGACCACTGAGGTCCCTTTCGTTTATCTGTCTTGAAGACAATTGTAGCTAGTCTTTCACAACCGCGGCTAATACTGGCGCTAGTGATTTCAAGAATTCTTCCTCTACTGGCTTACCAGAAGAGTCCGTAATGTTGATTGAAGTACGGTTGCCTAAATCACCCAATAGGAAAGTGTACTTACCTGGGGCTAGGTCAACTGGCTTCACGCCGATGTCATTCCAGAATTCATCATCTGGAGATGCGTACTTCGCGGTCACCGTACCTTGAGATTGGCTGCGTTCTTCAATCTTGAAGCCCATCTTAGGTAACGTATCTGGGAGACGATTCCAAACCACATTGTACTGAGCACGAGCGATGATCACTGGCAGGCCACTGCGATCTTTACCCATTGTGATAGGGATGTGCTTCACAAGCTCTTGCGCCTTACGCTGTGCTTCTTCACGAACGTGTTGATCATAACGCGCCGTTACCAAGTTAGTCATAAACACGTTGTAACGCTCACGGTTAGTACGTGTCACTTCTTTGACTTGGTTGCCTTCGCGCCAGTCAATCAAGCTAACCTTAAAGCCATGACGACCATTCATCTCACCACGAGTGATTTCGTATCGGCTACCGATTTCCATCTCTTCGTCTGGTGAGTTCCAAGTGACCCAACCGGTTTCAATGCGGTTGTCAGTTTGGCTTTCTACAGGAATCTTGTTCTCAGAAACCATCTCTTGAACCGTTCGCCAAACTTTATCCAATTCATCCTTGCGAAGCAGCCATAGTGTCACTTCACCGTCGCTGCTACGGTCAAGACGAGCGCCAGGAATCAGTTCCAGTACTTGTTGAGGTGGGCGAATATCCACGTTTTTACCAATACCACCGCTGTAGTTTCCTTGAGGAATGCGGTAGTTAGGGTAAAACTGAGGAACAGCACCTGCGGGTACACTCCACTCTTCCAGAGATGGGGTGTTCAAATACTCGAAGTCGTCTTTTGCTTGACGACGTTGGTTGGCACCGCCTGAACAGGCAGTCAATACGAATACAGCTAGTGAGCTTAACACTAACTGGCTTGAAAGCTTCATTTATACTCCTAAAACACTGAGGGCGTACTTGCCCCCAGCATGAACTTCAATCCTAGTCACTCAATCTTAATAAATGCGGGCGTCTGTTAACGCTTGTTCCACAACTGGCTGAGATTTTTCAGAAAGCTCGACAAGAGGAAGACGTAAACCACCTTCTTCAATCAAACCAAGCTTATGTGCTGCCCATTTTACTGGGATTGGGCTTGATTCAACGAACAGATTTTTGTGCAGTGTCATCAAACGTTGGTTGATAACTTCTGCTTCTTCGTACTTATCTTCACTTGCCAAATGGAACATGTCAGCCATGTCTTTAGCCGCAATATTATTCGTTACCGAGATAACGCCGTGACCGCCAAGTTTAACAAATTCTAGGCCAGTCGCATCATCACCACTTAGTAAGATAAAATCTTCGCCACAAAGTTCACGGTGAAGTGCAATTCGGCTTAGATCGCCGGTTGCGTCTTTTAATGCCACGATATTATCAAGCTTTGACAAACGTGCCACTGTCTCAGGCAATAAATCTACTGCAGTACGACCTGGTACATTGTACAAAATTAGAGGTACATCACTCGCTTCAGCAATAGCTTTGTAATGTTGGAACAAACCTTCTTGTGTTGGTTTGTTGTAGTAAGGCGTCACACTCAGGTAACCAGAGATACCAGAATCCGCTAATAATTTGCTAAACGTAACTGCTTCGTGGGTTGCATTTGCGCCCGTACCAGCAATCACTGGGACACGACCGTCCGCAAACTCAACGATTTTATTAACGACCTTTACATGCTCTTCAATGGTCAGAGTCGCAGACTCACCTGTCGTGCCTACTGCCACAATACCGTCAGTACCTGCTTCTACATGGTACTCAACAAGCTTTTGCAGACCATCAAAGTCTACTTCACCATCTGGCTTAAATGGTGTAATCAGCGCTACGATACTTCCTGAAAACATGTTTATCTCCCTCAATTTACTCTTTCTGCATGGTACTGTAATGCGATTGACAAACACAAGAGCGTAAACTCGCTTACAAAGTACAAATGAATGAATAATTACCAGTTGTTAGAGGTCTCGCAACTAAATTGTGAATTTTGTTCTCAATTCCAGCCATTCTGATAATCGTATTGTCTTGTGGCAAGCCATTACCCAACTCAGCTTGCCATCTTAAATTAGCCGCGGAATATACTCTTTCACCTTTAAGCTCAAGTCAGCACTGAGTGAATTAATAGAGTGCTCAACAACCAAAGTGTTCACATAATCAACAAAGCGTTTCCATGAGTTTAAAAAAAGAACTGACTCGACATTTCTCTGTTGTATCTGTGCTAACATCTCTCTATTGAAAGAAAGGACAAGAAGCTCATTTATGAAGCAACATCTGGTACTTACAGCGGTTGGAACGGATCGTCCGGGCATATGTAACCAAGTGGTTAGGCTCGTCACTCTTGCTGGCTGTAACATTGTCGATAGCCGTATCGCTATCTTTGGTAATGAATTTACCCTCATTATGCTACTTACTGGGAATGCCAGTAATGTCACCCGTGTTGAGACACAATTGCCACTGCTTGGGCAAGAACATGACCTTATTACCATCATGAAGCGAACGTCGGCGCACGAGTTGCTCGACAACAGCTACACCATGGAAGTGTTTATTGAATCTGAGGACCGCATCGGTCTTACGGAAAAATTCACTCAGTTCTTCGCTGATAAACAGATTGGCCTACATTCTCTTAGTGCGCAAACCATCAGTAAATCAAAAATTCAGCTCGATGCGGATCAATTCCACATCGCAATCACTGCATCAGTGAGTGCAGACTGTAACCTGATGCAACTGCAAGAAGAATTCGATGAACTTTGTCATACGCTCAACGTACAAGGTTCTCTGAATTTCATTAAAAACACACTATAAGTAAAGGAAATAATAATGAATACGCTGACAGCAGGCTCGCCAGCGCCATCCTTCTCTTTGCTCGACCAAGATGGCAACACCGTTTCTTTAGGTGATTTTAAAGGTAAAAAAGTTCTGTTTTACTTCTACCCTAAGGCGATGACGCCGGGTTGTACGACCCAGGCAAAAGGTCTGCGTGATGTAAAAGCAGCGCTAGATGAACACAACGTTGTCGTTTTAGGCGTAAGTATCGATCCAGTAAAACGCCTTGGTAAATTCATCGAGCGTGATGAGCTAAACTTCACGCTACTTTCAGACGAAGATCATGCAGTTGCAGACCAATTTGGCGTTTGGGGCGAGAAGAAGTTCATGGGTAAAGTGTACGATGGCCTTCATCGCATCAGCTTCCTAATCAACGAAGAAGGCGTGATTGAGCACGTGTTCAACAAGTTCAAAACCAAAGATCACCACGAAGTGGTTGTGAACTACTTGAAGGAAAACGCGTAAGCTTAGCTTTCATCCAAATACCAAAAAGCTCAGCAATTGCTGGGCTTTTTATTGAAATCAGTTTCTATTCTTGTATCGGTTCGGCTTCTTCCGAGCTTGGCAGCGCGTTCCATACTGCTTTCACCAACGTCGCCAATGGAATAGCAAAGAATACGCCCCAGAAGCCCCACAATCCACCAAACACCAATACTGCGACAATGATAGCCACTGGGTGAAGGTTGACTGCCTCTGAAAACAATACTGGTACTAATACGTTGCCATCTAGTGCTTGAATAATACCGTAAGCAATAAGTAACCAGTAAAACTGAGGCGATAAACCCCATTGGAACAAACCAACAATCGCCACAGGTACTGTCACCGCTGCCGCACCGATATAGGGGATCAGAACGGATAAGCCCACGGCAACCGCAAGCAGCGCTGAGTAACGTAAATCAAGAATCGCGAAGGTTACGTAGCTCACACCACCAACGATAAGAATTTCAAGCACTTTACCGCGAATGTAATTCGAGATCTGTTCGTTCATCTCATGCCAAACTTTGTTCGCCAACTTACGGTTTTTAGGCAGAATACCGCTTGCCATGCGTAGCATTTCTTCTTTGTCTTTCAGTAGAAAGAACACCAACAGAGGAACGAGAATCAGATAAACCGCTAACGTAGCCAAACTGACGAGTGACGCCAACGAACCTTTCACCACACTTTCACCTAAGCCTATTGCTTGGTTTTTCGCATTGGTTACCAAGGTTTCCACGATTTGTAAGTTCGCCAGTTCTGGATAACGCTGTGGTAAAGTAGCAATGAACTTTTGCAGACCAGCATACATGTTCGGAATGTCGTTGATTAGGTTGCCGACCTGAGTCCAGATGGTTGGCACTAAGCCAAACACCGCAATCAGCATCAAGCCAATGAAAATCAAAATCACCGTAATGACAGAAAAAGTACGTGGAATCCCCAAGCGACACATTTGCGTCACTGGCCACTCGAGTAAATATGCGAGAACGATGGCAACTAACAACGGTGCAATCAAATGCCCGAAGAAATAAATGGTGATAAAGCCGAACAGCAAGATCGCTACGAGGCTCACGGCGTGTGGGTCTGAAAAGCGTCGCTTATACCAACGACTTACCATCTCAAGCATCTTATGATGATTCCTTATTGAAGACTGTCAAAATGAAGTGTTCTGACGTGGATTCGCAATCCACTGTATAGCCTTGATTTTGCAAATACTTCACAATGTCTTGTTTAGAGCTCTTGTCTACAACTTGAATAACAAGCTGTTGAAACTGCGATGTTTCTCCTTGAAACACTTCAGCTGCGTGACGCTTAGCAAGTAACAGTGCCATAGGGCAGCGTTGATCACGCAAATCAAGTAACATGGATTCCATTGTATTGCTCTGCAACTATGATAGGGTTGTATTGTAACGGCTTTTTGAGCTGGTGCTAGTGATTTAAGCGTAGACGACAAAGACTTCTAAATTAACAATTTGAAGTTATGTGTATGACAATTGACGAAACCAATTCGTTTATTTTCGGTCTTATAGCTAGCATATTCATCCGACACGGATGACCATAAAGCCTGTGCTGACGTTGAAAGGAATTCATCTCTCAAGCACAGACTCGGTATTTTGGAGAATCTTTAAACCGTATGTTAAAACGCACTCGCTCGCTAGTTTGTTTATGCCTTGCTGCTGCATTGAGTACACCAACACCTATTTACGCCAATAGCCTTGATCTCCCTGATATTGGTACGGCAGCTGGAGGCACTCTGACGATAGATCAGGAGTTGATTTACGGTGACGCCTACATGCGTATGCTCAGAGCCAGCAGCCCTATTGTTAGCGATCCCGTCATCAATGAATACATTGACACACTTGGACACCGTTTGGTCGCCAATGCGAATGACGTAAAAACTCCGTTCCACTTCTTTATGATCCGTGACCGCAACATCAACGCATTCGCCTTCTTTGGTGGTTACGTTGCCCTGCACTCGGGTCTATTTTTGCACGCTCGTACTGAAAGTGAGCTTGCCTCTGTTGTGGCGCACGAAATTGCCCACGTTACACAGCGTCACCTTGCGCGAAGCATGGAAGAACAAGCTCGTCGCTCGCCAGCTACGATGGCGGCACTAGCTGGTGCGCTGTTGCTTGCTATTGCCTCTCCAGAAGCGGGGATGGCAGCAGTGACGGCGGCAACAGCTGGTAATATGCAGAGCCAAATCAACTACACTCGCTCAAACGAGAAAGAAGCCGACCGTTTTGGTATTGCGACCTTGGCAAAAGCTGGGTTTGAAGCTCAAGCAATGCCTCGCTTTTTTGGTCGTCTTGCGGACGAATACCGTTACGCAAGTAAGCCCCCCCCAATGCTTTTGACTCACCCATTACCAGAAGACCGTATTACCGACAGCCGAGCACGTGCTAGAGCGTATCCACCATTGCGAATTCAACCATCTATCGATTACCACCTGACACGCGCTCGCATTGTAGCCCGCTATGCAGGCATTGATGGACAAGCAGCGATGGGGTGGTTTGAACGAACACAGAAAAAAGCGTCACCAGAAATTGTCCCGTCTTTTGATTACGGTCGCGCGCTGGTGCATTTAGATAATAAGCGTCTCGATAAGGCTGAACCGTTGTTGAAAAAACTGCTTCAACAAGACCCAGCGAATCCATTTTATCTTGATGCCATGACAGATCTGTACATCGAGCAGAAACAGCCGCAAAAAGCCGTAGATATGCTAAGTCGTGCCTTAAAGCGCAATCCACAAAACAAAGTGCTGACCATCAACTATGCCAACGCTTTGTTGGAAGCGAATAAGAATGAAGAAGCCGTACGTATTCTTCAACGTTACACGCACGATAACCCAGAAGACACTAATGGTTGGCACCTTCTATCAAAAGGTAACCACGCACTGGGCCGCAATGACGAAGAACTTGCCGCTCGCGCGGAAATTTTAGCGCTGCGAGCTGGATGGAATAAAGCCATTCAATATTATTCTGAAGCGAGTAAAATTGCAGATCTGGGCAGCTTGAAACAAGCACGATACGACGCTCGTATCGACCAGTTAATGATCCAAAGAGATCGATTCATGGCATTACAATAACGAAATGGAGAAAACCATGTCAGTCGTGATTTATCACAATCCTCGTTGCTCAAAGAGCCGTCAAACACTGGAACTGCTAGAGCAAAATGGTGTGACACCCGAAGTGGTTAAATACCTAGATACACCGCTTAACGTGGAGCAACTCAAAGCACTTTACACTCAACTTGGGTTCTCTTCAGTTCGCGAAATGATGCGTACAAAAGAAGACATCTACAAAGAGCTTGCTCTAGGTGAAGCGTCAGTGACAGACGAGCAACTGTTCGAAGCAATGGAAAAAAATCCAAAGCTTTTTGAGCGCCCTGTTGTTGTTGCAAACGGCAAAGCAAAAATTGGTCGCCCGCCAGAGCAAGTATTGGACATTCTATAAATGGATTGCCAGGTTCTCATTTTGTATTTCAGCCGTCATGGCTCTACAAAACAGCTGGCAAGACAGATAGCAAGGGGAGTCGAGTCGACTCCTCATTGTGAAGCGATTTTGCGTACAGTTGAAGAATTGTCACCTCACTCACAGCCTCCTTCTGATCCAATTGTTACTCTAGAAGAGTTGAAAAAGTGCGACGGTCTTGCGTTTGGCAGCCCAGTTTGGTTTGGCAACATGGCCGCACCACTCAAACACTTTTGGGATCAAACCACACCTTTGTGGGTAAACGGTGACCTTATCGATAAACCTGCTTGTGTGTTTACCTCATCATCTTCTATGCATGGTGGCCAAGAAACCACGTTACAGAGCATGATGACACCACTGCTGCATCACGGCATGATGGTGTTGGGAATCCCCTATTCAGAGCCAGAACTGCACACCACCCAATCAGGTGGCACACCATATGGCGCAAGCAGTGTAGGACAAGAACCAAGTCTTACGGCAGAAGAGATTCGTCTCGCACAGCAATTAGGAAAACGACTGGCAGCGACAGCACAAAAGCTGAAAGGCAGTCAGTAAGCTCAAGGATAAGTAAATCGATGACTGACTCTATCGACCAACCACCTCTCAGCAAGCAAACTCAAACCTATCGTTATATGGCGCTGTTTGGCAATTTAGCGCTACTGGCTTGGGTCGCCATTTGGCAACTGGCCTTATCGCCTCACCCACACCTGAGCAGTACCACATTAGCCATTGCTTGGTGTGTTCCGTTACTGCTCCCATTACCGGGAATTTTAGCGGGTAAGCCATACACCCACGCGTGGGCAAACTTTGTGCTGATGCTGTACTTCTTACACGGTTTGACCATTTTATACGTCGATGATGGTGAACGCTGGCTTGCCGTTGTCGAGTTACTACTCACCTCACTGGGCTTCTTGGGTAACATCTTGTTTGCACGAGCGAGAGGTAAAGAGCTAGGGTTGAAATTGAAACGCCTTTCTCAAGTTGAAAAGGAAGAGAAAGCCAAATTCAACAAGTAGTCTCGTGAAGTTTCAAAATCAAAAAAAGAGTCGCACTAGGCGACTCTTTTTATTTGTTTGAAACCCCAATCAAGACCGTCGATTAACCAACATCTTCTGGATTTTCTACCGTATCTTTTTCTAGCACAGGCGCAATTTCAGAATCCGCATCCAGCTCTGGCTCAACTTGTGCACGAACCGGAGCTTTCCACTTGTAAATAAGGTCATATTGCTCTGGAACTGGCTGAGCAACAACAGGCTGTTTCGCTTCTACTGCGCTCTGCTCTGCCGTCAACTCTTGAACCACAGCACCACTCTCTGTAGCTTGGCCTTGCTCTGTATCAGCAGGAAGTTGCGCTGGTTGCGCAGGCGCTTCTGGAAGTTGTACCGCCGCCGGTTCTAAACCCGCCATTGGATCTTCGGTGACTTCCAATGGACGAATAGAGGAAGCTTCTTGTTCAAACGCTTGTTGAGAAGCAAGGAGGTGAATAGTCAATGTCACAGCATTGCCTCGTACACGCTTGATCTCGGTGCTCGCCACTGAGTTTAGCTTAGTTAGGGAATCCTCTAGGTTGAAGAAATCCATTGCTGATTCAACATCAACCACTTTTACATCGATCTCTTCTGAAGATTTGCTCGAGACAACAACCGCGCTTTTCTTCGCATAATAATCAGCGATACCACCAATCATCGCCGGAATCGCATTCGCACCAGAGGCAGAGCCACTACGTGGCGATTGCTTAGACTCAGACAATTGTGTTGGCGCTTGGTCATACAAAGTCCAACGGATCTTGTCACCTTGTACGCGTACAACCAAAACGGCATCCACTGGGTAACGTTGGCTTGCTTGGCTGATTGGGTCAACAAAGCCGCCCCACAAATCAGACACGTTCACACCGGTAACATCATCAAAGTCACCCACAGGCATCGTGATAGGTAAACCTCGTGACTGTGCCGCATCACGCAACGCTGCAACACTTGAAGAATCAGAATGCTCCCAAGTGATAGTACGGTCATAACCTTGTTCTTCCACTAACCAAACAAGAATGTTGGCACGACTTGCTGACCACGTTGGCAACTGTGCTTGCGTCAACAATGAACGGATTTGGCCACTATTGAACAGCATCTTCAAACTGCTTTGACCATCAAGTTGGCCGTAACCAAGTTGAGAAATATAGCGAGAACTTGAACCCACTGCTTTCTTAATTACTGGGTTGCTAAGGGAAGATTCGCTGCCTGTTGCACGCACAATCACATCTTGCATACCTTGTTGACGGGCGAGTTCTTCGCCGTCTTTTTGCTCACTGTCGATCGCCACTTCGGCACGATAGATATCCACCTGAGTTAATGCATAAACTGGCAGAGACAACCAACCTATCAATAAGAGAGCTAAATAGCGCATAGTTTTCATAATCCTCTGTACAAGAACACGCATCATAAGCAACTATCAAACGGTGAGCAAGAAGAGTACTGAGTGAATTGTCTGTATTCTGACCAAGTTAAAACCCACCATGAAAACAAACTATTCGTCTCTGTTATAAATCCATACAAAAGTTTGATCTAGGCAACATTGCAATCGATTGCCAGATGGTAATATTCGCCGGATTTGTCTGCGTATCTCTGAAATAGGAAATAATTATGAAAAACGCGTTACAAGGCGCTCAGATGCTCTTTGTCGCTTTTGGTGCTCTCGTGCTGGTACCACTTCTTACAGGCCTAGACCCAAACGTTGCTCTGTTTGGTGCTGGTGTCGGTACTCTTCTTTTCCAACTGATTACTAAACGTTCTGTCCCTATCTTCCTTGCCTCTTCTTTTGCGTTTATTGCTCCTATTATGTTCGGTATCCAAACTTGGGGTATCGGTGCAACCATGGGTGGCTTGATGGCTGCTGGTTTAGTGTACGTTGGTCTTGGTGCGATGATCAAAGTACGCGGCGTTGGCTTTATTCATAAAATTCTGCCACCTGTGGTTGTCGGCCCAGTGATCATGGTGATAGGTCTTGGCCTCGCTCCTACCGCGGTCAACATGGCAGTAGGTAAATCGGGAGACGGCGCGATTCAATTAGTGAATGGCGATGCGGCGGTGATCATCTCAGCGGTATCACTTTTAACGACTATTACACTAAGCGTGTTCGCGAAAGGCTTCCTAAAGTTGGTTCCTATCGTCGGCGGTATTTTGGCAGGCTACACAGTATCCCTGTTCTACGGCGTGGTTGATTTCACACCGGTTGCTCAAGCAGCTTGGCTTGCAATGCCAAACTTCACTGCACCAGAGTTCAACATCAATGCGATCTTATTCATGATCCCAGTGGCTATCGCTCCAGCAGTAGAGCACGTGGGTGACATGCTTGCTATCTCAAACGTAACGGGCAAAAACTACCTGAAGAAACCAGGCCTGCACCGCACTATCGCCGGTGACGGGGTGGCAACAATTGCAGCTTCTATGGTTGGCGCACCACCAAATACCACGTACAGCGAAGTAACAGGAGCGGTAATGCTAACGAAAGCGTTCAACCCTGTAATCATGACATGGGCAGCGGTTACTGCCATCGTACTTGCGCTGGTAGGTAAGCTAGGTGCGATTCTACAAACCATTCCAGTCCCGGTAATGGGCGGTATCATGATTCTACTGTTTGGTTCTATCGCAACTGTCGGCCTAAACACACTGATTAAAAATAACGTTGATCTACACAAATCACGTAACCTAGTAATCGTTGCGGTAACGCTAGTGTTTGGTATCGGTGGTATGGCTTTCGGTATTGGTGAGTTCAGTCTACAAGGTGTGAGCCTGTGTGGTATCGTGGCAATCATTCTTAACCTAGTGCTACCACACGACCTTGGTGAAAACCACGTGGTAGATAATGCACAGATGGAAGAAGACAACGCGAAGTAAGTATGGTGCGGCTTGATTGATTTAAGTCGCCCTTCCTGATCTCGTAGCTCGCTTCTAAATAGCAGAGACAAAAAAGGCTTGGTTTTCACCAAGCCTTTATTTTTTTGAAATTCAGTAAAGCAATAATGCTTATTGAGTACCGAAGATCTTGTCACCTGCATCACCAAGACCAGGAACAATGTAACCTTTGTCGTTTAGCTTCTCATCGATTGCCGCTGTGTATAGCTCAACATCTGGGTGCGCTTTTTCTAGCGCTTCGATACCTTCAGGAGCCGCTACAAGAACAAGAATCTTGATTGCCTGACAACCTTTCTCTTTTAGAAGATCGATTGTTGCGATCATAGAGCCACCAGTTGCAAGCATTGGGTCAACAACTAGAGCGATACGCTCATCGATGTTTGAAGCAAGCTTGTTGAAGTATGGCACTGGCTCAAGTGTTTCTTCATCACGGTAGATACCTACAACACTGATACGTGCGCTTGGCATGTGCTCAAGAACGCCATCCATCATACCTAGACCTGCACGCAGGATTGGCACTACTGTTACTTTCTTACCCTTGATTTGGTCAACTTCTACAGGACCATTCCAACCTTCAATGGTTACTTTCTCTGTTTCAAAGTCTGCAGTCGCTTCGTAAGTAAGTAGGCTACCGACTTCTGTCGCTAACTCACGAAAACGCTTCGTGCTGATGTCACCTTCTCGCATTAGACCGATTTTGTGTTTCACTAGAGGGTGTTTAACTTCAACAACTTTCATTTCCATCTCCGGCTTTATTGGCAATATTTAAACAAACCTTCAGATTATACATGATTTTTGCAGGGATATCAGGATAGATCACTAAAGAAAAAAACCGACGCAAACGTTTGCTATCTGTATTTAACCACTGGTAGAATAGCGCCGTTTTCATATCCAACTTAAAAACCGAGGACTTCCCTGTGAGTGGTAACAACTCTTCTCTTAGCTATAAAGACGCTGGTGTAGATATTGATGCAGGCAACGCGCTTGTAGATCGTATTAAAGGTGCGGTTAAGCGTACTCGTCGCCCTGAAGTGATGGGTGGTATCGGCGGTTTTGGCGCATTGTGTGAATTGCCGACAAAATACAAACAACCTGTACTAGTTTCTGGTACTGACGGTGTAGGTACAAAACTTCGCCTAGCGCTGGATATGAACAAGCACGACACTATCGGCGTTGACCTAGTGGCAATGTGTGTAAACGACCTAATCGTTCAAGGTGCTGAGCCCCTATTCTTCCTAGATTACTACGCAACAGGCAAGCTAGACGTAGATACCGCGGCAGACGTGGTTTCTGGTATTGCTGATGGCTGTGTTCAAGCAGGCTGTGCACTAATCGGTGGTGAAACTGCTGAGATGCCGGGCATGTACGAAGGCGAAGACTACGACGTTGCTGGATTCTGTGTTGGCGTAGTAGAAAAAGAAGACGTGATTGACGGCACGAAAGTGGCAGCAGGTGACGCATTAATTGCTGTTGGCTCAAGCGGTCCACACTCAAACGGTTACTCTCTTATCCGTAAGATCCTAGAAGTTTCTGGCGCAGATAAAAACGAAGAGCTAACAGGTCGTACTATCGGTGAGCACCTACTAGAACCAACTAAGATTTACATCAAATCAGCACTTAAGATGATTGAGAAGCACGACATCCACGCGATTTCTCACATCACGGGTGGTGGTTTCTGGGAAAACATCCCACGCGTACTACCTGAAGGCACAAAAGCCGTTATCGATGGTAGTAGCTGGGAATGGCCAATCATCTTCAAATGGTTACAAGAGAAAGGCAACGTTGAGACACACGAAATGTACCGTACGTTCAACTGTGGTGTGGGTCTAGTCGTTGCACTTCCAAAAGACCAAGCAGACGCTGCGGTTGCTCTTCTTAAAGAAGAAGGCGAAAACGCATGGGTGATTGGTGAAATCGCTCAAGCAGAAGCCAATGAAGAGCAAGTTGAAATCCAATAACTTGTGAGTTGCGCTACATAACGATATGAATGAGGACGCGATGTCCTCATTCTGCTATCTGGAACATCGAAAACCATTCTAATAGTAGGTAATTTAGCGGATATGCACTTCAAACCTACAATAGCAAGGCAGCCTCAACATCATGAAAAACATAGTGGTCCTCATTTCGGGTAACGGCAGTAACCTTCAAGCCATCTTGGAAGCTTGCGAAGACAGTATGCCAAATGCACAAGTCGCAGCGGTGTTCTCCAATAAAGCTGACGCTTATGGTTTAGAGCGCGCAAAACAGTTTGATGTGAATGGGCATTTTGTCGATCCAAAAGCATTCGAATCCCGTGAAGACTTTGATGCTGAACTGATGAAACAAATCGATGAATACCAACCGGATGTGATTGTACTTGCAGGTTACATGCGTATTCTCAGTGGCGCGTTTGTTTCCCACTACCTGGGTAAAATGATCAACATCCACCCTTCCCTTTTGCCTAAGTATCCGGGGCTACACACCCACCAGCGCGCTATTGATGCTGGCGATAAAGAACACGGCACCAGCGTACACTTTGTCACAGAAGAGTTAGACGGCGGCCCTGTTGTGCTGCAAGCTAAAGTACCGGTATTTGAAGACGATGATGCCGACGCACTCGCCGCACGTGTGCAGACTCAAGAGCACAACATCTACCCAATGGTGACTAAGTGGTTAGTCGAAGGGCGATTGTCGATGACCGAGGGCAAAGCGTATCTCGATGGTTTTGAGCTAGGAGCTCACGGCTACGCCGCCGAGTAACTCTTAATTCCAAACACCAAACGTAAAAAGGCAGCCATCAGGCTGCCTTTTGTTTTATTCAAATGTTTTACTGCGAGAAAACCATCACTCCAACGGTTCTGTCGGTGCTTGGTTACCCGGCTTCGGCGCTGCAAAGGGGACATCCTCCAGAGCCTTGGCATTATTCAACACCAATTCTCCGACATGGAATAAACCAAACTCACCCGGTTTCATTCGTTGCCATGCCTCATTGCCCGTTAATGGCTGAGTCGCAATCACAGAAACCACATCATTTGGCGTGGTCTCTTCTTGGAAGTTGATTTCGACATCTTCATCCAATAGGGCCGCTTTGCCAAATGGTGCGCGACGCGTAATCCAATACAGATGGTTGGTACAGTAAGTCATCACAAACTCACCGTCACTGAGCAGCATGTTAAACACGCCCTTGTCTCTCAACTTATCGCAACACTGAGCAACATAAGTAAAGACCGACTCCATATCCTGAGGTGGCTCAGGGTATTTATCTTCCATCTGTTTGAGCAGCCAACAGAAAGCCATTTCGCTGTCGGTTTCTCCCACCGGACGGTGACGACCCGTATACAAATCTTGGTAGTCAGTCAGCTGACCATTGTGTGCAAAAGTCCAGTAGCGTCCCCACAGCTCACGCGTAAATGGGTGCGTGTTCTCTAAATTCACTCCGCCTCGGTTTGCTTGGCGAATGTGGCTAACCACCGCACGACTTTTTATCGGGTAGTTCTGCACCAACTCAGCGATCTGAGAATCACAACTAGGGTTTGGATCTTTGAATGTTCGGAAACCCTTTCCTTCATAGAAAGTAATTCCCCAGCCATCACGATGCGGTCCAGTGCGACCACCGCGCTGCATCAATCCAGTAAAACTGAAACAAATATCGGTTGGAACATTTGCGCTCATGCCGAGCAATTCACACATGGTTAAACGAACTCCTTACCTTAAAACACCACTAAGCCCAAACGAGGCCAAGCTGAAAAGCTTATTCCATCTCTTTTTCAATCAACTGAATGATGATGTGAATAATCTTAATGTGTACTTCCTGAATGCGGTCTGCGTAACCAAAGTGTGGTACGCGAATCTCGATGTCCGCTAGGCCAGCCATTTTGCCGCCATCTTTACCGGTCAGCGCGATTGTCTTCATGCCTTTCGCTTGCGCGGCTTCAATCGCTTTTAGGATGTTGCCTGAGTTGCCTGACGTCGACAAACCAAACAGAACATCACCTTTGCGGCCCACTGCTTCAACGTAACGAGAGAATACGAAGTCGTAGCCAAAATCGTTACTCACACAAGATAGGTGGCTTGGATCTGAAATAGCAATACCAGCGTAACCCGGACGGTTTTCACGGTAACGACCTGTTAGCTCTTCTGCAAAGTGCATAGAGTCACAATGAGAACCACCGTTACCGCATGACAACACTTTACCATCTTGCTTGAATGAGTCAGCAATCATTTTTGCTGCCGCTTCGATTTGCACGATGTTGTGGTCATCACTTAAAAACTTATTCAGAACTTCAGCAGCTTCGTTTAATTCACTTCTAATCAGATCTTGGTACATAAGACGTTCTCTTTATTATTTCGGCCACAGCAGTGAGGTTGAGGCTCTCGCTTGGCAAATTGTTCTGATGCGAATCTCGCACCGGACATTTCATTACTCTGAGTTTACCCACAAACGAGAATTAGTGTCGATAGTGAACCAACAGATTTGGATTCATCGCGGTAATAAACTTGTTAACTTGCTTACGAAATCATCACTCAACTCCCAACTTTAGAATTTTAACTCTACATAGATCACTTTTTACCCAATCTTGGGTTTTACATTTTATTAATATTTTGATTACACTTATGAGCACTGGTTAGACCTCTTACCAAAATACAGACGTACAACATTAATAAAGTCTGAAAAGGAAAAAACATATGGACATCTTGCTCTCAATCGTAGCGATGACAGTTGTGTTAGGCATAACGCTCTACCACAGAATGTCTCTCGTGAAATCCGTCAGTCTGCTAACTGCTGCCATGCTAGCACTGACGATCGCAGGCTCAGTTGGTGTTATTGGCTGGGCACTTTATGTACTTGCCGTTGCGGTATTCGCCGTGTCGGGCATTCGCCAATCACTGATCAGCCGCAAAGCGCTCGTGATGTTTAAGAAAGTCCTACCTGCTATGTCTCAGACCGAGAAAGAAGCATTGGACGCTGGTACGGTCTGGTGGGAAGCGGAGCTATTCAAAGGCAAACCTGAATGGGAAAAGCTTCACGCAATCAAAGCGCCTAAGCTGAGCAAAGAAGAGCGTGCATTCCTAGATGGCCCAGTTAACGAAGTGTGTGCCATGGTGAACGACTACCAAGTCACTCACGAGCTTGCAGATTTGCCACCAGAAGTATGGCAATACCTAAAAGACAACAAGTTCTTCGCCATGATCATCAAAAAGAAATACGGTGGTCTGGAATTCTCTGCATACGCGCAATCTTTGGTACTGCAAAAACTGACTGGCGTTTCTGGCGTGCTGTCTTCTACCGTTGGCGTACCGAACTCATTAGGTCCTGGTGAACTCCTGCAACACTACGGTACAGAAGAGCAGAAAAATCATTACTTACCTCGCTTGGCTGAAGGTAAAGAGATCCCATGTTTTGCACTGACTAGCCCAGAAGCAGGTTCCGATGCTGGCTCTATTCCAGATTTCGGTGTGGTATGTAAAGGTGAGTGGGAAGGCGAAGAAGTCTTAGGCATGCGCCTAACTTGGAATAAACGTTACATAACACTGGCACCTGTCGCGACGGTACTTGGCCTAGCCTTTAAACTGCGTGACCCTGAAGGTCTGCTTGGTGATCAAGAGGATCTTGGTATCACTTGTGCTCTAATCCCAACAAACCTTAAAGGTGTTGAGATTGGTAACCGTCATTTCCCACTTAACGTACCATTCCAAAATGGTCCGACTCGCGGTAAAGACATCTTCGTACCGATGGACTTCATCATCGGCGGTGAAAAAATGGCAGGTCAAGGCTGGCGTATGCTGGTTGAGTGTCTATCAGTTGGTCGTGGTATCACGCTACCTTCTAACTCAACGGGCGGCATCAAAACTGCAGCGATGGCGACAGGTGCTTACTCGCGCATTCGTCGTCAGTTCAAACAGCCTATCGGTCACATGGAAGGCGTAGAAGAGCCTTTAGCACGTCTAGGTGGTAACGCTTACGTGATGGATGCAGCCAGCAACCTAACCGTGGCAGGTATCGACCTAGGTGAAAAACCTTCTGTTATCTCGGCTATCGTGAAGTACCACTGTACGCATCGTGGCCAACAAAGCATCATCGACGCGATGGATATCGTAGGTGGTAAAGGCATCTGTATGGGTCCTTCTAACTTCCTAGCACGTGGTTACCAAGGCGCGCCAATCGCGGTAACCGTAGAGGGTGCGAACATCCTGACTCGTTCAATGATCATCTTCGGTCAGGGCGCGATTCGTTGTCACCCTTACGTTCTTGAAGAGATGAATGCCGCATACTCGGAGGCTGGTGACGCCGTTGAGAAGTTTGACAAAGCACTAGCGGGTCACGTGAGCTTTACCATGAGTAACCTAATTCGCAGCATCTGGTTTGGTCTAAGTGATGGTCTAGGTTCAACGTCACCAACCAAAGACGCAACCAAGCGTTACTACCAACAATTGAACCGTTACAGCGCAAACCTTGCTCTTCTATCGGATATCTCGATGGCAGTACTAGGTGGTTCGTTGAAGCGTAAAGAGCGTCTGTCTGCGCGTCTTGGTGACATTTTAAGTCAGCTATACTTGAGCTCTGCAACATTGAAACGCTTCGAGCAGGATGGCCGCCCTGTTGAAGACTTGCCATTGGTACATTGGGGCTTGCAAGACAGCTTAAAACAAAGCGAAGCTGCCATTGATGAGTTCCTAGCAAACTTCCCGAACAAAGTGATTGGTCGTGCACTGCGTGTATTGATCATGCCATTTGGCCGAGTGCGCAAAGCACCAAGTGATAAGCTAGACAGTAAAGTGGCGCGTATTCTACAAACGCCAAGTGCAACACGTTCACGTATTGGTCGTGGTCAGTACCTAGAACCAACGGAACACAACGCTGCAGGTAAGATTGAGTTGGCACTGTCTGTGATTCTTCAAGCTGAGCCTGTGTTCGACAAAATATGTAAAGCGCAAGGCAAACGCCGTCCATTCATGCGTTTGGATGTGATTGCTCAAGAAGGTCTAGAACAAGGCGTAATTACTCAGGAAGAAGCAGATCTGCTAAGAGAAGCGGAACAGCATCGCCTAGACACCATCAACGTAGACGATTTTGAGCCAGAGCTATTGGCCGCAAAGCCGCTTTACCCTCAGATGGAAAACGTCGCTTAAGCGAATGATGACTTAAACGATAAATAAGAAAGCAAAACGGGAGCCTCGGCTCCCGTTTTTTTGTTGAATCTCTGCTTCGCACAACACGGCAATCACAAAGAAGCGTTTATTGCTCGTTATCTTCTTCAACAATAAACGACTGTTCAATTCTGCGCAGTTCTTCCTGCTCTTTCAGCTTAAGTTCTTCTTGAAGCGTCGCTTTGCGTTCGTTCAAAGCTTTCTTCTCTGACTTAGTTAAGAACTTCACCGCTTTTTTGTTTGCCAATGCGTACGCAACGACATCTTCACCTTTTTCACGACGCTCACTCACGCGTTGGGAGAAACGTTCGTTGTCACGCGCTTTACGTTCAGCTGAAGTTAATTTGCTCATTTTTGTGCCTTTAATAAGAATACAGCAGCCCAATTGCTGCCCTCAGGTAAACAAATGAGAAGTCATTCATATAGCTGATGGCGAGAGTTTAGCATAGATACTAAAAGGAACAGCGAAACGATTGAGAACACGGACTGAGGCCTGCTTGCCAATCATTCTGTAGAGGTTCAAGAAACAAACGCCCCAGCGCGCTGACAATAGATTCTTAGTCTCGCTGAAGCTCGCTAGAATGACGGTTTACTTTGAGTTATCAAGTGACTACACGCACAGTGTTCCTAGATCTCCGTCACTCTGAACAGTGAGGAACGAACATGATTCAGAATCTACTCACCAAGAGAGCTTAACTAGGCAGATAAAAGATCCGGTTTAGAAAAACATCCGCCAAACACTCGGACTCCGTAATAGATGTACGTCGCTCTAAAATTCGACATGCCATGTTCAAGACATATTTGACGCAGAAGCCTATCCGCTTGCTCTCGACTGCTTTGCGGTAATACTTCCTCCCTCATGAGCTGATACAACGCATCATGCACCAAAGACGCTTTGAGGATGTTCTTGGTATCAATCGCTGGGCCACTCGCCCCATCCCATGAGTAACCTTTCTTAATCGTCAGCAAACCTTGCTTAGATAGACTCAGAAACGGACTATCGAAAGGCTGCGCGAGGGTGATACCGGTTTCAATCTGTTCTTCGGAATGAAGGTTGTATTTGTACGTCCGACGTTTTTTGTACTTCATCAGAGACCTCCTAGTCACCTAGCTTCTTGAGGCAATTAACCTAGATCTTGTCTGCGAGTTTCTTTAGGTAGTTTTTTGCCAACTCATTGTTGTCACGACTCAGCCATTTTATACAGTCAAACACTTCCCAAACCAGACCTTGGTCTCCGCTTAAATAAATAAATTAAGAATAACTAAAGTTAATGTCTTCTAACTGATAGCTTGTAGGTTCAGATATTAGAAAATTGTTTTCATTAAAAAACACATAATTTTTACCTTTCCCAAACGAGCTATTAAATATTATTCCATCGTAAGTACCTAGCGACTTAAAGTACTCACAAAGAAATTGAGTCGGGATATAATCCAATTCTGAAAGGTGAGGCTTAATTGGAATTGAAAGTTGTGAAGAAAATGATTCTAACAATTCTATAATTGATAATACTTCATCATACTCACTATCAGAAAATGGAACTATAGAAAATTTTTTTCTGGGCTCCGTCAAATCAATTAAAGTCATCTCACTTTGGAGATTAAATAAAGATACATAAATATTACTTCCTTTATATGGCCTAACTTCCGATATGCATGTATCAATATTATCTGCAAGATAAACATAGGATATCCCCTTAGGGTTGGCTCTACCAGAGGTTGCTAGTTCTGGTGGGGGTGCCCCCATATTTTTTGACGTCAGAACCTCATCACTTATCCTTGCTCGATATAAGTTATCCTCGGGTATAACCCTTTGCTCTAATTGTTCTAATATAGTGAATAGTCTTGACGATGCTCTCTCATTCTTAAGGCTAAATAAGTGGTCATATATATCATTTTTAAGAAAGAATCTATTTGTATGTTTTAACTCACTACATAACTCTTCCCAACCAGTCTTATAATGATCGGTAGATATTCTTACCGAGTATCTTAATTTATAAGAGTCGCTAGAGTTAATATCTTTTAAGAGAGAGCCTTTACATCTAACTTTATGGCTAAATAAAGAAAACAATCTATCAATAACATCACTTGCTTCCTCTCCGTTAGGGTCTTCCTCCAATACCATCATTAGAAATTCAAATTTCTCTTCTAACAAGTTCGGGGAGCATATAGATGTGTCTCTAGAACTACAATATGAGCAACGCCCAAACTGGTTCTTACTGATAATAAACTTCTTAAGTTCATTATCATGAAAACAATTAATACAGCAGGATGGCATAGCTACCCTCTATACTTTGAAAGTGTTTCTATATGATGTTGAATTGAGAGCTTTTTAACTTGTCCCAAACCAGGAAAGTGGTCCTCTGCTTTAAGCCCTCTAAAACCACGGAGTCCTAATGTATCGTCAAACAGCTCTGGATTCTTATCAGCAAAGAAAATTAGTTTATCTAGCGCATCACCAAATTTATCGCCAGGCCTAGTCGGAGATTTATCATCGTAAGATTTAAAGTGCCGTATATACATTGCACCAAACTCTTCGGGATCAATGTAAGACAGATGGATAGCTACAACATATGCAGGTCCTCCTACTTCTAAAAAACCATTGCCAGTAATGGTGTAATCACCAAAACCAACAACGTTTTCCCCTTCCTTGTAATCTGTGTGGCGATCCGAAAAATATGACTTGTCGGGATACTCCGAGTTTTTAGTCGCTCTAGTGAAGTTATCTTCAACTATGACAACTCTAGATAAGTTTCTAAATGCCGCTCTATGGTATTTATTTGAAATTACTAAAGATGCATCAGAAAGAAGGGAAACTGTATCTTTGTTTAATCCCTCCTCGACATACACAGCGAATGAGGAAGATGTGTCGGAGATTAATCGGGCAAGTTCGCTAGTCGTTAACCCTTTCGTCGAAAAGCAAGGAATGAACTTTATTTCATCGCAAGTTGATCTCAAGGCACCTTCTATACTGACTCTCCCATCAACATCAGAAAAATCCCCAAGATATGGGTTAACAACAACTATCGGTTCTAGATTCTCTTTATTCAAATGAGCAATGGTTTTACCCAAAGAGTCCATTTTTTGGCGCACTGGTTCGATAATTGGACAAAACTCTGTTTTGTCCAACACCGTCACTAACTCTCTGAGCGCAATAAGCTCAAATTGTTTTCCTCTGAGAATTGGGTAGTACATTCCATATCCTTACACAATTTGTGATCAAGAGCATCAATAAGCTTGATCTGCATCTTGTTGGATAAGCTATAGCTAACACCCACATTTTTCAAGGACATCGGAAGTGAATTGAGAAACGCAGCATCATTTATCCTAAACTGCTTCAATACAGTCCTAAAGTTTCTTCTTAAGGTTGATGATGGTGTTTGAGAAATAATCTTCGAGCATGCGGAAAACATCTTAATATTGCTGACGTTTGGAACATCACCTTCGATTAGTTTTACCAAATGTTTATACTCTTCCATTCGAAGAGACTTGATAAGCAAGTCTTTATCGACTTTTTGCTTCGAAAGATCAGAAGCTTTCCGCTTTACTGAAAGTGTGTTTTTACGAGTAAGGAGAATGACTCCGACTTCAATTGGCGTGGTCTCTATCACTTTTAACAGATGTTTTTCATCACAGACAACAAAAACTCTGTCAAAAAGACTACAGTAAGAACTTAGTTGTTCTGCCAATCTATCCAACGAGTCATATTCAGTTTTAATCTCATAGCATGTTGATACACCATTTAGCATCACACAATCTGCCACATTGCGTCCAACTCTGAATTCCGACAGCATTACAGTGGTTTGAGGAGAGTGCCGCCCTAAAAGCTGCTTGTTAACTATTGTATTTTTATAATAGTACTCGTGCCTATATGAGTGATTGAGCTTCTTGTAAACGGCTTCATACAGATCTTTAATCGTATTTATTGATGAGTCGTCTAGTTCTAAGTTTTTATAAACATTATATAAAAATGCACGCTCTCCTTGCGCAAGATCTTTCAAATAGCTGCTACTAAAAAGCCGCGCTGCATCTTTGATTCTCATAATGATTGACCTCGGACATGGTACCGTTAAAAACTGAACGTCTTATTCTAAGTTTACACACAATTCAAAATTAGCTTAGCTGTTACAACCAGCTATTCAAAGGAGGTCACATTAGAACTGACATCGGGGCGCACTATAACTTACTGAGAAGGACATTTGTAGATCTGCTTCCAACTCCGTTAAACAAAAAATACAAGCTCCTAAAACCTCTAACCTTCAATTTGTAGAACGTAGAAATCAAAAACGGAGCCAATCGGCTCCGTTCTATATATAAATTCTTGCGCTCTACTTCTTAGGCACTTCCAACTGCATCTCTGGCATGGCTTGACGCTTGGCCTTGAGCTTGCTCCAGATGATCCAGAATAGAATCACCAATATCAGTGCAATCACGTTGCCGATGGCGATGATGATCATGCTACGCTTACGTTCGGCTTCGCGCTCGGCGATGATGCGTTTTTCCATTTCGATGCGGCGTTGCTCGGCAAGCTCTGCTTCTTTAGCAAGACGTGCGGCTTCTAGATCCACTTCGTCGACCACACTGAACGTCTGCTCTTTAATTGGGAACACCAATGAGCGCTTGGTAGACAAGTCGGTAGCAAAGACTTCACCGTGCCATGAATATTTGCCAAGTTCAGGATCGTTATCCATCTTCAATGTGGTTTTAGAACCATCAGCCGATACCTGACCTTGGCTGTAACTGATAAAGCCGTCTGGTGCTTCTTGCTCGACGTTTACGGCAATGGTTCCGGGCGTGATCATGCCTTGCTCACCACTGACCACCAGCTGATGAGGTTGGTCTGCATGACGAGATTGAATGAAAGTACGTGAGATTGGAGATGGGTATACCAGTACCACTTGCTCTTGTGCTCGCAGGAACACGCCGTTGCCAGAAGTAATGCGCGCGCGGTATTTACCCGGTTCGACATCAATCGGCAGTTGAACGGTAAATACACCATCGCCTGCTTTTTCATCAAGATCTCGGCCATCATCGGCAAATTCGCCAATCACCATTGGTACAGGGCGCGCTTCTTTGATCAGTTCGTCTTCGTTCTCAACAAACTTAGTAAAAGTCACACGCAGGTTTACCCGGTCTAGGAAATCACGCAGTACAAGCGGCTTATCGTCTGAGGTCAAACGTGCGGTAAATTTTAGAGCTTCGCTATTGTAAAGGCGGTTTGGAAACACATCGGTGCTGAGCTTGAGGTGCGAAATCAGACGGATGTTATTTTTCGGGGTAACTTTGCCGACGGCCTGCCAAGGACCCGGCATGGGTTTATCTATCGAGATGATGTCGAGGGAAGATTCTTGATACCAACGAACGTTGTCGTAGGTGCCCCAAGCGTAATATTTTTTACCATCGGGGCGGACAAGGACGACGGGCTGAGAGCTCTGTTCACGATAAACCAAAAAAGTAATCTGTTCGATGGTGGGATCGACACGAAAGCGGTTATCTAACAAAGACATGGCGGACTCGCTCGCAGCAAACGCGAAACAACTCCAGAACGCTAAAATAGCGACTGACAAAGCCCTCAACATAGTCTCTCCTATTTACTGCCAAATACTGTCGTTCACCAGTTCGAGTCTTTTCTGGTGTGCTTCTACTTCATCGGCAGTTGCACGCAAAACCTTTAGCGCTTTTCTTCCTTCAACACGACGAATGCCTTCCGCTTCGCCGTCTTTTTTGTTGGCGTTGAATTCTAGACTCGTTTGACCACCCGTCATTAGGAGGTAAACGTCAGCTAGAATCTCCGCATCGAGTAATGCCCCGTGGAGAGTACGGTGTGAGTTATCAATGCCGTAACGTTCACACAAGACGTCGAGGTTGTTTCGCTTGCCCGGGAAGATTTTCTTCGCCATGGCAAGGGTATCGGTCACCTTACAGTAGTCATCCGTCTTACCAATGCTTGGATTGAGCATTTCAAACTCATAATCCATGAAGCCGGTATCGAAGGGCGCGTTGTGGGCAACCAGCTCGGCACCTTTGATAAAGTCGAGAAACTCTTGGTGTACGGCTGAGTAATCTGGCTTGTCGACCAAGAAGTCATCGGTAATACCGTGGACTTCAATCGCGTCTGGTTGGATTTCACGGTCAGGTTTTAGGTAAACGTGAAAGTGACGACCAGTCAGCTTACGGTTGATGATCTCCACGGCACCAATTTCGATGATGCGGTGACCCATGTAGTGAGGACCACCTTCTAGGTTCATACCCGTGGTTTCGGTATCGAGAACGACAATACGATTATGTTCAGAATTGCTGCTGGTATTCATAAGGTTATGTGTGTCAGACTATGCTTTATTAAATGTTTCGGCTAATAGTACCAAAAATATGACCAAACACGTTGAGATTTTCACAGACGGATCTTGTTTAGGAAATCCAGGCCCTGGCGGTTACGGCATTGTCTTGCGTTATAAGCAAACAGAAAAGACCCTCGCCAAAGGCTACACGCTCACCACAAACAACCGTATGGAAATGTTGGCCGCTGTTGTGGCGTTACAAACGCTAAAAGAGCCGTGCCAAGTGACGTTGACTACCGATAGTCAGTACGTGCGCCAAGGCATTACGCAATGGATCCACAACTGGAAGAAACGCGGTTGGAAAACGTCAGATAAAAAACCTGTGAAAAATGCCGATTTATGGCAGGCATTGGATAAAGAGACTGCTCGCCACCAAGTGGATTGGCGCTGGGTCAAAGGCCACGCGGGTCATCGTGAAAACGAAATGTGTGATGAATTAGCACGCACAGCCGCAGAAAACCCAACCGAAGAAGATACCGGTTACCAAGCGTCTTAGTTTTTACTGCTTGATACCTTTTCTACCGCACTGCCCTCTCTGTTCATCACGCCCAGTGGTGTTAACTTTCTCTTCAAGCGCCAATGTGGCTTGATAGGTTTGAGAGGGTAAGTTCGCTTACGAGCGACGATGTAATACAAACTCCCCGCCGGCGATGCCCAATCCCCCAAGCTGTTTTCCAACCATGTCCACATGGTTTTGTAACGTGTCATCGGAAACAGAGCATAACGTTCGCAATGAATCACCTGATAGTTCAATACCCCTAACCAGTCTTTAATCCGGTTCGCTGTGAACATTCGTCCACTCCAAGGCAAATTATTTCTGCGCCAAGGCAACAAACTCGCAAGTCCAGTGAAACTGGTGGGGTTGAATCCCGTAATAATAAGATAACCGTCGTCCATCATGACGCGATCGACTTCTCGCAGCAATCGATGGGGATCACTTGCATAGTCAAGCTGATGGGCGAGGACCGCAACATCAAAGCTTTTCTCTAAAAAGGGTAATTCGTAACCATCTGCAATGACATTATGCAACGGGTTCTGGATATCTACGTTGACTTGGTGTTGAATGTTACAACTACAGCTGGTTAGCTCACAGCTCAACCCGCCCAATTTAAGCATGTGGTAACCGAACAATTTCGGACACCACTCGTCGAGTCGGGTTTGGATTGACTCAAGTACCCACGGGCCGTTATTCATTTCTGACCAGGTCGACGGGTGCTGTAAAGTTTTGTTGCTGAGTGCTGGTTTCATTAACCACCTGACTTAAAAGGGTGACGGAGAACGAACGTGTTAGAGATCAAAAGCATACCCGCATTTAATGATAATTACATCTGGCTGATTCAAAATAGCGATAAGCGATGCGCCGTGGTTGATCCGGGCGATGCTAAGCCAGTGTTGGAATATTTGCAGGCTAACGAGTTAACTTTAGAAGCGATCTTAATTACACACCACCACAACGATCACATTGGTGGCGTTCCAGATTTAGTTCATGCGTTTCCTCATGTTGCAGTGGTTGGTCCGAAAGCAGAGCCAATTCCAACCTTAACCAACGCAATGGAAGAAGGCGACAAGCTAGAACTGTTTGGCGAAATCTTCATGGTACTGGGGCTGCCTGGCCACACATTAGGTCACATTGGCTATGTTGGTGACGGTAAGTTGTTCTGTGGTGACGTGTTGTTCTCGGCGGGTTGTGGCCGAATCTTTGAAGGCACACCAGAGCAGATGTTTGAGTCACTAAGCAAAATAATGAAACTGCCGGAAGAGACAGAAGTGTTCTGCGCACATGAATACACGGCAAGTAATGTAGCATTTGCACTGGCGGTTGAGCCGGACAATGAACATTTGCGTCAATACCGTGATGATGTAAACCGTCTACGCGGATTAAATATTCCTACCCTTCCTACGACGTTACGCAAAGAGAAGTTAATTAACCCATTCCTGCGTGCAACGAACGCAGAGGTCATAAAATCTGTAACAAACCGTATCCAAAATAGCGACCCATGCTCGGTTTTTACAGCTTTACGTGAGTGGAAGAACGAATTTTAACCATTTTCTGCTTGTAACTTTGCTAGACGCAAGTATTATCGTGAGCTGATTTTCATAGAAGCGCCTCTGGCGCTTCTATTGCGTTTGGGGCTGATATAAATCTGTTTGTATTTCACCCAAACGCATAAAGTAGCGGCAAAACCGCCTCTACCCTTAGTTAGTGTTACAAGATGTCTATTATCTTGCGACTGCCACGCACTTTGTTGCGCGACAGGCAGGAGAAGATAAACAGGCCCTAAATAGGCTGAAACCATGCGTTTGAAGTACAGTTGGGCGTTGGCGTTACTATTATCTGGCTGTCAATTGACACAGTCAGATTCTGCAAGCACTCCAACACCAGAAACCAATAAGTCAGAACAAGCTGTTAAGCAAAAAACAGCTCAGGCTGACTCCGAGAAAAAGCAATCGATAGCAAAGAAACCTGCTAAAGAGACGCCAAAAGCCCTTTCCCCTCAGGAACAAGACGATGTGTGGCGACGTATCGGCATGCAACTTGAAATGGACATTCCTGACAACAAGAAAGTGGCTTACTACCGCACTTGGTATTTAAAGCATCCTAACCACCTGCGCACAGTATCTGAACGTGCACAGCCGTTTTTGTACATGATTACCACCCGTATCGAAGAACGTGGCCTTCCGATGGAATTGGCACTACTACCGATCGTAGAAAGCTCATTTGATGCTTTTGCCTACTCGCACGGCAGTGCAGCAGGTTTGTGGCAGTTCGTTCCTGGCACCGGCAAAATGATGGGTCTAGATCAGAACTACTGGTACGACGGTCGCCGTGATGTTTATGCTTCTACCGATGCAGCACTGGATTACCTAGAGCAGCAAAGCAAGCGTTTTGACGGCAACTGGGATCAAGCGATTGCGGCTTACAACAGTGGTGGTGGCCGTGTATCGAGCGCAATTCGTAAGAACAAAAAGCTAGGCAAACCAACGGACTTCTTCTCTTTGGATCTTCCAAAAGAGACCAGCAGTTACGTTCCTAAACTGCTTGCACTAGCGGACATCATTGCGAACCAAGATAAGTACGGCATCGACATTCCGCCGATCCCGAACAAGCCAGTTCTGACTCAGGTTGATCCAAAAGAACAACTAGACCTAGCAATTGCGGCAGACTACGCCGGAATTGGTGTTAAGGAGCTGCAAGGTTACAACCCAGCATATAACCAATGGTCTACTGCACCTGACGGCCCACACCAACTTCTTATTCCTATCGAGAAAAAGGATCAGTTCCTTGCTCAAGTGAAGAAGAACCGTGGTAAAGGCATGAAGGTCGCACGCTATAAAGTGAAGTCTGGTGACTCGCTCAGCGTATTGGCTCAGAAGTACGGTACGACAACGAAAGTTATCCAACGTGCTAACGGCCTATCGAACAACAATATCCGCGTTGGTCAGTACCTAATGATTCCAACGTCGACAAAAGACGATACAAAGTACGCCTTAACTGCTGAAAATCGCCTGAACAAAACGCAATCTCAATCTCGTGGTCAATTCAAACTGACTCACGTTGTGCAATCAGGCGAGAGCTTGTGGTCAATCGCAAAAGAGAACAAGGTTTCTCATAAGTCTTTGGCAAAATGGAACGGCATGGGACCAAAAGACACCTTGCGCGTTGGCCAAAAACTGGTGATTTGGAAGAACTCTGATAAAGGCGCAGTGATTCGTACCGTGTTCTACAACGTACGTTCTGGCGACACCATCAGTGGTATTGCAACCAAGTTTAAGGTGAAGGGTAACGACATCGTGAAATGGAATTCTCTTCAAAAGCAGAAGTATCTGAAACCAGGTCAGAAGCTTAAGTTGTATGTTGATGTAACTAAGGTAAGTGTATGAACCCGTCGAGTAACCCGCTTGTCATGTTGTTGGATATCTTCCGATCGCCAACATCTTGCTTCTTAGCGCTGTATCAGCGCGGAGGTTGGGGGTGGCAGCCGTTCATCATTTTGATGCTCAGCCCATTCCTATTCTGGGGCGCCTACTTCTCGAATGTGGATTTTACTTGGTTAAGTGATCAACTGACCGCTCAGTTCCAACAGATCGATCCAAAGCAAATCGAGTTGCTGGAGCCAAACACGCTGATGGCAAGTGCGATCATCAATGACGTATTCAATCGTTTTGCAACACTGCTGCTATTAGCGTTGTGGTTCTTTCTTGCAACCAAAGCAAGTAAACAGCAATACGGTTACTGGAAATGGTTCGCTGCTGCGAGTGCGATTTTATTCCCAGCCGTGTTGGGCGATATTGCAAGCTACGCGAGCTTATTGCTGAAGCATGGTCAGGTGATGACTTACGCTGCCGATTTGAATAGCCTAAACGGGTTGCTAAAGTTACCTTTGACCAGTGATTGGTCACACTTTGTAAGCTCATTACCATTGCTATTGCCATGGTACATCGTGCTTGGCTATGGTGTAGTTTTGACTTGGACAGAGTTCGAACGCGGACAGGCTCTTGTGATTGCGAGCCTGCCTTGGATTGCGTTTTACGTAATTTGGGCGTTGTACATCGTTATCGCTTAATGGACCAAGGTAATCCGTTAGTCGCTTAACGTAAACGACACCAACAGTGGATTATGATCGGAAGCGTCGCTCTGCGGCGCTTTCGCGTTTTTGAGGGTTAACCCGCGATAAAACACATGATCAAGCGGCAAGCCTGTAATGAACTGAGTTCGATTGTCTTGGCTGAACTTTGCTTCTTGTAGATTGGCTTTTTGGAGTGCTTTCTTCATTGCCATCACGCGCTCTTCACTCCAACTATTGAAATCCCCCGCAAACAAAATCGGGCCTTTGTGCTCTTTCAATACCCTTTCTAACACAGACAATTGCGAAGTGTATTCCTCGGTACCAACGGTAAAGTTGATCGCGTGAATGTTCACCACCGCTAAGGTTTCACCGTTGCTGAGCCTGTATTTGCTATACAGTGCCGATTTCGGCAAGCGCAACCACGGTTCTTTCGATGTGTACGCACAAGCGAGAATGGGCTCTTTTTGCGCAATGCTGATCACACCAGCACCACTTCCTAATGCTTTAAACGCACTGACTTGATTACTGACCCAATGCCCTTCCACCAGCCAGCTTTTGAAGTCGTCCGTTAAGCTTGCTTCTTGTAACAAGAGCAACTGTTTATTAACGGAGAATGTATCCAACGCTTGCTTCCAGTTGTCTCGGTTTTGTTTGTAAATGTTCCACACTAAGACATTTAGCTCGCCATCCTTATCTAGTACTTGCGGCTTATCAAACTCCATGCAGCGGATATCTTGCTTAATGTTCGTCCCTGTTTGAGTAATAATTTGTGGTTGCTCTGGCACGGTAAAAATCACCTGAAAGCTCACCACCGCAGTAATAATAAGAAAAACTAACGCAAAAGCTAAACGCGGATACATAGGCTTACCTAAATACAAAAATGGCACGCATAAAATGCGCATAATAAAAAAGGAGCCCCAGTCGGCTCCCTCTTAGCTTACTCAAATTTTCACCACATGCTGTAGTGAAATCTTATATCTATATGGATAACAGATTAGATCGCATCTTCGTCTTCTTCACCAGTACGGATACGCACTACGCGTTCGACGTCTGTTACGAAGATCTTACCGTCACCAATCTTACCGGTTTGCGCCGTTTCGATGATGGTTTCTACACACTTGTCTGCAACGTCTTCCGTCACTACGATTTCTAGCTTCACTTTAGGAAGGAAATCCACCATGTACTCTGCACCGCGGTACAATTCTGTGTGACCTTTCTGACGACCAAAGCCTTTCACTTCAGAGACGGTCATCCCTGTAATGCCTACTTCAGCCAATGCTTCTCGAACATCATCCAATTTGAATGGCTTGATAATCGCTTCAATCTTTTTCATGTTCATCCCTTAAGCTTCAATCGTTTGCGCATATTATCGGTTAGCGCCTCACAACATTCAATCCTTGTTGTGACCAAGCACCTGAAAATCCTGACACTGGTGGGATTTATTTGCGGGCGAATGTAACAAAGTCGCCATTCTCAATCATGCCACCAATGAAAAAGCCAGAGCATAAGTCTGGCTTGGTATGTGTTTTAGTGAGCGTTAATTTAAGGCTAACGCTTACTTCAAGCTCGCATAGTATGCCGCTAAGTTAGCAATGTCTTCATCAGACAGCAAACTTGCTTGTGCTTGCATCACCGCGGCTAAACCACCAGTGCGCTGGCCTGCTTTGTATGCCTTAATTGAGCTAGCAATGTACTGCTCATTTTGACCTTTTAAGTTTGGGTAGCCAGGAATCACAGCAATTCCATCTGGTCCATGACAAGCAGCACAAACGCCAGCTTTTGCTTGGCCAGCAGCCACATCGCCTGCCGCCATTGCCTGCCCACTTAACATGGCTAGCGCGATTCCTGCGCCCATAATTATTTTCTTCATTGCTTCACCTAATCGATTATTATTTAAAGATATTTTTGTTTTATAACCGATATTGTTGCATGAATTACAACATCTTGCGCCAGATCAGTTCACAGTCTTGACCACTAAAGGCTTGATCAACGAACAGGCCAGCGACGGCAACCACTTTATCTTCATACATTAGAATTGGAATTTGACGACGTTGCCAGCTCGGCACATTGTATTCCTGAAAGAGTTTTTTCAGCTTACGACTGTGGTGACGAGTCGTCGGGTGTGCAGACAAGCCTTCAGGGTTAAATGTAATTCTAAGTCGCTCTGGGTGCGCAGGTAGTGTAATACTTAGCTCACATGACTTGGTACTCAACTCAAGCTCCCCTAACGGCTCAGGAAGCTTTAGAGGCGTATTCAAAGGGCACTCGGCTTGCCACGAGGTCACATCTGAAGTTTCAGTGACCCAGTAGAGTCGATGTTGAAAGCGGCGCACTTCACCTCGCTTGATCTTCAATTTTGGGTTGGCGTCCTGTTGAGCCCGCGCCACTTCATCCCAAATCAGGTTCAACTGCACTTGAGACGGCATATTGGCATTGAGTTTTGCCAGCCACATCCGAATCAAACGTGCGCGCGCCAACTCACTGTGTGCCGTTAAAACGTCAATACTCAAACTCAAATCCGGCTGCATCGCCTGATTGAATGCCGCTTCGAGCAACTCATCTAGCAAGGTCTCTTGCTGGGCACACAAAGTCGCACTGCGTTGCACCGCTTGGTGGATGCTCGGCCAACGTTCAGATAGCTCAGGCACAATGCGATGACGGAGGAAGTTACGATCATATCGCGTGTCTTGGTTACTTTCGTCTTCAACCCACTCTAAGCCAAAGTAATCCGCGGCCTGTTCAATCTGCGATCGTTTAACCGAAAGTAATGGGCGTACTAATGTCCCACTAGCAAACCGCATGCTCTCTGCCATCGACGACAACCCTTTCGGTCCACTGCCACGTTTTAGTGCCAATAAGAAAGTTTCGAGCTGATCATCGGCATGTTGACCGGTCAGCAGTAAGTCACCGACTGCGATGTGCTTCGCCAGAGCTTGATAGCGCGCTTCACGAGCTAAAAGCTCAATGCTTTCACCACTGTTAATATCTAGGTTCACGTGTTCAACGGAACATGAGAGCCCAGCTTGCTGTGCCCATTGCTTGCACTTTTGTGCCCAGTCATCAGCATTCACACTCAACCCATGATGAACATACACAGCATGACAGTTTATTAGTTGGGAATCTGCAGAGCTACCGTCTGCTGAACGCGCTTGTTGGTAACGACTCAACAGCTCAAGCAACAGACGCGAATCCACCCCACCACTGAACGCCAAAACGATCTTAGTGTTTGGTTGATGATAGCGGTCGAGAACTTGAGCAAAATTTGAGTAAAGCGATTCCATAAGCAATCCGGTAGAAACAAAAAAAGGGCTGGACACATGCCCAACCCTTTCTATTTTATCTGTTATCTCAAGAGAGATCAGCTAGCGCTTAACAGTGACCGTAATTTAGCAGTAACCGTAGTTCATTAGACGCTGGTAACGGCGCTCAAGTAGCGTTTCGTGATCCAGCTGTTCTAGGTCTTCTAGCTGACGAAGCAGATTTGCTTTCATATTCGCCGCCATTTGAACGTGGTCACGATGTGCACCACCTAATGGCTCTTCGATGATTTCGTCGATAAGCTCAAGCTCTTTTAGACGAGGAGCAGTTAGACCCATTGCGTCTGCTGCTTGAGGTGCTTTGTCTGAATCACGCCATAGGATTGAAGCACAACCTTCTGGAGAGATTACTGAGTACGTTGAGTACTGAAGCATGTTCACGTAGTCGCCTACACCAATAGCAAGTGCACCGCCTGAACCACCTTCGCCCACCACGTTACAGATTACTGGTACTTTAAGACCAGACATCACTTTTAGGTTTTTTGCGATTGCTTCAGATTGACCGCGCTCTTCCGCGCCAACACCTGGGTATGCGCCAGCTGTGTCGATGAAAGTGATGATAGGCATGTTGAAACGCTCAGCCATTTCCATCAGACGCAGTGCTTTACGGTAACCTTCTGGTTTAGGCATACCAAAGTTACGCTTCACTTTCTCTTTGGTTTCACGACCTTTTTGGTGACCAATGATCATCACTGGACGGCCTTCAAGACGTGCGATACCACCAACAATAGCTTGGTCGTCTGCGAACGCACGGTCACCCGCCAATTCGTCAAACTCTTCAAACGCGTGCTGGATGTAATCCAATGTGTATGGACGTAAAGGGTGACGAGCCAGTTGAGCTGTTTCCCATGCGCCTAGGTTGCTGAAGGTTTTCTTCTTAAGTTCTAGGCTCTTTTTCTCAAGCTGTTCGATTTCTTTATCAAGGTCAACTGCAGAATCACCACCGTGACGAGATACGTCACGTAGCGCTTCAATTTTCGCTTCTAGTTCTGCAATCGGCTTTTCAAATTCAAGAAAGTTTAGGCTCATCTATGAATCCTTTTTGACTCAGCGTCTAACATATTGCGCTGAATTTTTAGTTAAATTCGAGTT
Organism: Vibrio sp. 10N.222.52.B12; assembly: GCF_002875385.1. Lineage (NCBI taxonomy): Bacteria > Pseudomonadati > Pseudomonadota > Gammaproteobacteria > Vibrionales > Vibrionaceae > Vibrio > Vibrio sp. 10N.222.52.B12. The sequence continues at coordinate 47,001 of NZ_MDAW01000167.1, forward strand.
CTACCTGGCCTTTGCCAAGTAACTGTTTTAAATCGTCTAGCAATGTATCACTTGGCGTTACTCGCCATTCGGTGCCCAATGTTAACCGCGCTCTGGCGTCGGCACGCTGGTAGTATACATTGACAGGTACGGTTCCGGCTTTGTACGGTTCTAAAATACGCGTAAATTGCTCAAAGAATTTATCGTTAATTTGGCTCGCATCGATGGATACTGACAAACCACGTGCATATTTTTCACGTGCACTACCAAGATCCATGACCTCACGCGCCGACATTTTAAGGCCACCATTGAAGTCATCAAAGCTGACCTGTCCAGAAACGACCAAAATTTTGTCTTTTTCGAGAAGTTCTGCATATCTATCGAGCGCATCCGAGAACAACATCACTTCCATTCGACCACTTCTGTCATCCAAAGTCATCAAACCGATGCGTGTTCCGCGCTTCGTTGTCATCACACGAGCTGCAATAACCAAGCCCGCAACGGTCACAGATTGATCACGTCGAGTTGGTGTCGCATCTTTTAGTCGACAACTAACGTACTTATTTAGTTCCTTTATGTATGCGTTTACTGGGTGGCCTGTCAAATACAAACCTAGCGTCTCACGCTCACCCTCTAACCATACTTTCTCTGGCCACGCCGGAACTTGGGTGTATTTGTGTTCCACTTCTTCCGGAGCATCGGTCAATACGCCGAACATATCAGTCTGACCAAATGCTTCAGCTTGGTGATGTTGGCTGGCCGCTTTGACCGCGTCATTCAACGATGCCATCAACGCCGCACGATGTGGACCAAGTCGGTCAAGTGCGCCCGCGTAAATCAGTTTTTCGATAACGCGTTTGTTGACCTTTTTCAGATCGATGCGCGCACAGAAGTCAAACAGATCAATGAAGTGACCGCCTTTATTCCGCGCTTCTAAAATCGCATCAATTGGGCCTTCACCCACACCTTTAATTGCGCCAATACCGTAAACAATCGCGCCGTTTTCATCCACGTTAAAGCGGTATAAACCGGAGTTAATGTCTGGCGGTAAGACGGTCAGTTTCATGCGGAAACATTCGTCTACAAGGCCAACGACTTTTTCCGTGTTGTCCATATCGGCGGTCATTACCGCTGCCATGAACTCTGCTGGGAAGTGCGTCTTTAGCCATAGCGTTTGGTAAGAAACCAACGCATAAGCTGCCGAGTGCGATTTGTTAAAACCGTAACCTGCAAACTTTTCTACCAAGTCGAAGATTTTCATCGCCAACTCGCCATCGACGCCGTTAGCAATCGCGCCTTCTTCGAAGGTGGCACGCTGCTTCGCCATCTCTTCTGGCTTTTTCTTACCCATCGCACGACGAAGCATGTCCGCACCACCAAGGGTGTAGCCGGATAGTACCTGTGCAATCTGCATTACCTGTTCTTGATACAGGATGATGCCGTAAGTGGGATCCAGAATCTCTTTAAGTGATTCGTGTTGCCACTTTTCATCTGGATAAGAGATCGCTTCTCGCCCGTGTTTACGGTCGATAAAGTTATCTACCATGCCCGACTGTAGCGGACCGGGACGGAAAAGGGCTACCAGTGCGATGATGTCTTCGAAACAGTCCGGCTGAAGACGTTTGATCAGTTCTTTCATACCACGCGATTCCAGCTGGAATACCGCAGTAGTTTCTGAGTTTTGTAATAGTCGGAAAGACGCCGGGTCCACCAGCGGGATCGATTCAATCTGAACGGATTCTTTACCCTCACGTTCTAAACGTGGGTTAATCAGGCCCAGCGCCCAGTCGATGATGGTTAAGGTACGTAGCCCCAAGAAGTCAAACTTAACCAAGCCAGCGGTTTCAACGTCGTTCTTATCGAACTGAGTAACGGGAAAGTGGCCTTCCGCATCAGCATAAATCGGCGCGAAGTCGGTGATCGTGGTAGGTGAAATTACAACACCACCCGCGTGCTTACCGGCATTTCGTGTACAACCCTCTAGGATACGACACTTATCGATCAGCTCTTTGACTTCTTCATCGGCGTCGTAAAGCTCTGGTAGCGCTGGCTCAGCTTTAAACGCTTTCTCTAGCGTCATACCTGGGTCAGGCGGAACCAGTTTCGAGATACGGTCAACGAAACCAAATGGGTGGCCCAATACACGGCCAACGTCGCGGATTACCGCTTTTGCCGCCATGGTACCAAACGTGATGATCTGCGATACCGCATCACGACCGTACATTTCTGCTACGTGGTCAATAACTTGGTCACGTTTGTCCATACAGAAGTCGACGTCGAAATCGGGCATGGAGACACGTTCTGGGTTCAAGAAACGTTCGAAAAGAAGGTCATATTCCAACGGGTCAAGGTCGGTGATCTTCAGTGCGTATGCCACCAAAGAACCAGCACCCGAACCACGACCTGGGCCTACTGGAATCGCATTGTCCTTCGACCACTGGATGAACTCCATTACGATCAAGAAGTAACCCGGGAATCCCATTTGGTTGATTACGTCGAGTTCGATTTGAAGGCGATCGTCGTATTCTGGTCGACGCTCTTTACGCTCGGCTTCGTCTGGGAATAGGAACTCAAGACGTTCTTCCAGGCCTTCACGAGATTTCATCACCAAGAATTCGGTTTCTTCCATCCCTTCGGTTGGGAAGGCTGGCAGGAAATATTCACCGAGACGAACCGTTACATTACAGCGTTTAGCGATTTCGACACTGTTTTCCAGCGCTTCAGGAATGTCGGCAAACAGCTCGCACATTTCCTCTTCCGTACGCAAATACTGCTCTGGACTGTAGTTCTTTGGACGTCGTGGATCCTCTAGGGTGTAACCATCGTGGATCGCAACGCGGATTTCATGAGCATCAAACAAGTCTTCGCTGATGAACACCACTTCGTTAGTTGCAACAACTGGCAGTTCTACCTCTTCTGCCAATTCAATCGCAAAGTGAAGGTAGGTTTCTTCATCTGGGCGACCGGTTCGAACCAATTCTAGATAGAAGCGGTCAGGGAAGTATTGGTTATAAAACTCGACGCAGCTGTCGACAACTTTACGGTTGCCTTTTAGCAATGCCTTACCGATTTCACCGTTTTTCGCACCAGAAAGAATGATAAGTCCTTCTGACAGTTCCGCTAACCATGCTTTATCGATAACAGGCTGATGTTGAACGTGACCACGTAAATACGCTTTGGAAATCAACAATGTTAGGTTTTTATAACCGGTGTTGTCCACCGCTAATACGGTCAGTTGTGTCAGTTCCTCGCCAAACTCATCGGATTGCATTTTAAAGTCTGCACCAATGATTGGCTTAACACCACTACCGTGAGCTGTGCCGTAATATTTCACCAAACCACATAAGTTGGTGAAATCGGTCAGTGCCATTGCTGGCATGCCGAGTTCGGCGACTTTCTTAACGAGCGGTGGAACTTTGTTGATACCATCCACCATCGAGAAGTCACTATGGACACGAAGGTGAATGAACTTGGGATCTGACATTAACAGGTACCGTAAAACTAAATCTTGTTGGGAATTCTAACCTAAGGGCTGGCTTATAACACCAAGCAGCCGCTAATTATTCTTCAATACCAAGCGCTTTCTTCACTGGCTTGAAGCTCTTGCGATGTTCACTGATCACGCCGTGCTCTTCAATCGCTTCAAAGTGCGCTTTGGTTGGGTAACCTTTGTGCTTTGCAAAACCAAACTGTGGGTATTGCTTGTCCAATTCTTCCATTTCTTGGTCACGAACCACTTTTGCAATGATTGAAGCCGCGCTGATTTCCGCAACTCGCAAATCACCCTTCACCACCGCTTGGGAATCCATTGGCAACTGCGGACAGCGGTTGCCATCGATAAGTGCGAGGTCTGGCTGCACTTTCAAACCGGCAATTGCACGTTGCATGGCAACCATGGTGGCTTGCAATATGTTAAGCTCGTCAATTTTTTCAGGAGAACAGCGACCGACCGCCCAAGCTAAGGCTTTCTCTTTAATTTCGGGCAGAAGTGCGAGACGTTTTTTCTCGCTCAGCTTTTTCGAGTCGTTCAAACCCTCAATTGGGTTATTTGGATCTAAGATAACCGCAGCGGTAACAACGTCGCCGACAAGAGGCCCACGCCCTACTTCATCTACACCCGCAACCAATTGGTAACCTTGTGGGTATTCAAACGGTGGGAGCTCTACTTTCGCTTTGGTCGTTTTTGGTTTTACAGCCATGGTAAATCTCTATTTTTCAATCAGTTTTAGAACCGCATTTGCAGCCTGTTGGTCCGCGTCTTTGCGTATCCAGTGATGCATTTCCGTAAACTTATCCAACATCTGTTGGTTATCGCTCTCTAGTAAGCGAGACACTTCAGTGAATAAGTTTTCTGGAGTGCACTCTTCTTGCAGGTATTCTTTTACTAACTCGCTATCCGACAAAATGTTTGGTAACGACACGTATTTGGTTTTCAGCAGGCGCTTGGCTAGGAAGGCGGTAACCGCGTTAACACGGTACCCTACAACCATTGGTCGTTTTAACAACATACACTCAAGCGCGACCGTACCAGACGCCAACATCACGGCATCAGACGCCGTAATCACATTACGAGCGGTATCGTCTACCAGTTTGAAATCCAACTCTGGTGCGTACTCTTTCCACGCTTGCTCGAATTGCTCGCGACGTTTCTGATTTACTAACGCAACAACAAAGCCAAGATCTGGAAACTTCTGATGCAGTTTTTTACAGGTTTCAATAAACGGTTGAGAGAGCATTTTCAGCTCACTGCCACGACTCCCCGGAAGCACCGCTAACCATTGTTTATCATGTTTTAAACCTAGTAACTCACGTGCAGGAGCCTTGTCTGAATGCAGAGGAATGGCATCTGCCAATGTGTGACCAATGAATTCACAAGGCACATTGAATTTGTCGTAAAACGCTTTTTCGAAAGGTAAGAAAGCCAATACTAGGTTGGTTGCCGCTTCAATCTTGAAGATACGTTTTTGACGCCAAGCCCAAACAGAAGGGCTCACGTAGTGTACCGTTTTGATTCCTGCGTTTTTTAAATCTAACTCAACACGTAGGTTAAAGTCTGGTGCATCGATCCCTACAAAGACATCCGGCGGATTTGCAGTGAAATACTTAATCAGCTCTGCTTTCACTTTTAATAATCTTGGTAAGCGACCCAGAACTTCAACCAAGCCCATCACAGCCAACTCTTCCATTTCAAACAGTGACTCACAGCCTTGCGCGATCATTTTAGGGCCGCCAATACCGACAAATTCTGCATCTGGGTATTGTTCTTTAACTGCTTTGATGAAGCCTTCGCCAAGAGTATCGCCTGACAGTTCTCCGGCAATGATGCCAATACGTAGTGGTCTTTCCATCTTTCTTTCGCTTTTTCCTATGCGCTATGGATAGAGAGTAACATCCGAGGATCTTGCTATTTTACCCTATCCATAAAACACAAAAAGACCGCAGCCCAATTGGGCGCGATCTTTTCTCATTAACCGCACATTCGTAAATTAACGAATGATGCCACGTTCCGTTGTTTCCAGAATGTCTGAGAAACGTTTTACTGCTGGCCACTCTTTTGCCATTTCAGCAAGGATCGGCTTCACTTCTTCTAGCGTTTTACCTGAGCGGTAAAGCTCTTTGTACGCTTTTTGCAATGCACGAATTTCTGGTTTTTCAAAACCGTTACGCTTCAAACCAACCAAGTTCAAACCAAATGGTGTCGCATGGTTACCTTGTGCAAGTACGTAAGCTGGTACATCCTGAACAACCGCAGAACAGCCGCCAACGTAAGCGTAAGCACCTACCGTACAGAATGGGTGAATCGCAGAAAGTGCCATAACGCCGGCATGGTCATCAACCGTTACGTGACCGCCAAGAATCGCGTTGTTGCCAATGTGAGTATGGTTACCAACGATAACATCGTGAGCAATGTGCGCGTTAACACACAGCAAGTTATCATCACCAATCACAGTGGTTGCTTTATCTTGGACAGTGCCACGATGAACCTGAACCGCTTCACGAATCACGTTGCGGTCACCGATAACCACTGTTGTATCTTCGCCACCGTACTTCTTATCTTGGTTCTCTTCACCAATGACAGCATGTGGGAAAATGCGGTTGTCTTTACCAATTGTGGTGTGACCTTTGATCACTACGTGAGACATCACTTCCGTACCTTCACCGATCTCTACCGTTGAGGTGATGTAAGTGAATGGACCAACAGTCACGTTAGCGCCAATTTTCGCGCCTTCTTCTACCACCGCAGCTGGGTGGATTTTAGCGGTTTCATGAATCATATTAAAACTCTCGACGAGCACACTTCAGCTCTGCTGAACATACTACTTCGCCGTCAACCTTCGCTACACCTTTGAATGCAGCAATGCCGCGACGCTCTTTCAAAAATTCTACTTCAATAATCATTTGGTCGCCTGGTACTACTGGTTTACGGAATTTTGCACCGTCAACACTTGCGAAGTAGTACAGCTCATTTTCAGTTGGCGCACCAAATGATTTAAATGCAAGTAAGCCTGTCGCCTGCGCCATCGCTTCCAGAATAAGAACACCTGGGAAGACTGGCAATTGTGGAAAGTGACCTGTGAACTGAGGTTCGTTAACCGACACGTTTTTAATCGCGTGAAGGTACTTCTCTTCTTGGAAGTCAATCACTCGGTCGATCAATAAGAATGGGTAGCGATGAGGTAGTAGCTCTTGAATTTCAGAGATGTTCATCGTTTTCTTTTCAGTAGTCAAAGTCGTCTTCCTATATCAATACTCAACAACCAAGATGGCAAGGCAGCGGCAAAAGCCACTTAATCAGGAAATGCCTGCAAAGTGTATACCAGCTTGGTGATAAATCTACTTATAGCGCGTCATTATAGAAGAAAAAGACCCGCATTTCGCGAGTCTTTGTTCAGAATTATGGAACTAAGATTCTTCTTTCGGTTCCAGCTGCTTCTCAACAGCTTTCAGGCGTTTGTTCATATCGTCAATGCGATGAACTCGAGTTGCCGTCTTACGCCACTCTCGGTTCGTTTGCAGTGGAATACCTGACGAATACAAGCCTTTCTCTTCGATACTGCGCATAACCATGCCCATACCGGTGATAGCTACGCCATCTGCAATCGTAATATGTCCGTTAAGAACCGACGCGCCGCCGATCTGGCAGTATTTACCAATTTTGGTACTGCCAGCGACAATAGTACCACCTGGCATCACGGTACCATATCCGATCTGCACGTTATGAGCGATTTGAAGCTGGTTATCAAGAATCACGTTGTCTTCAATGATGGTGTCTTCAAGCGCACCACGGTCAATCGTGGTACATGCACCAATCTCAACACGATTACCGATGCGCACTGAACCAAGCTGAGGAATTTTGATCCACTCGCCTTTATCGTTCGCGTAACCGAAACCGTCTGAGCCGATGACTGTGCCAGATTGAACCAGACAGTCATCGCCAAGTGACACTTCATGATAGATAGTAACATTAGCCCAAAGCTTGGTGTTGTTGCCTAACTTTGCGTTTTTACCGATAAAACAGCCCGCACCAACAATAACGTTGTCGCCAAGCTCTACACCCGTTTCAATCACTGCATTTGCACCGACTGCTACGTTTGCACCCATCTTCACGTCTGCTGCAATCACGGCACTAGGTGCAATGTCTTCAGCAGGCTTCGGTGTGGTATCCATAGCTTGAACCACACGAGCAAAAGCTACATAAGGATCAGTGACAACAAGCGCATTGCCTGTACACTGCTCTTTGTGCTCTTCCTTCACCATCACGACTGTTGCGAGACATTCAGCAAGGTGCTTTGCGTATTTTGGGTTAGACAAAAAGGTAACGTCACCTTCTTGTGCTTTATCCATTGGAGCTACACGGCTTACGACGAGTGACTCGTCACCAAACAGCTCTCCCCCGGTAATTGTCGCCAACTCGGCTAATGTTAATGTCTTCATAACTTCTTATTTTAGAGCTTTAATTACGTCTTCAGAGATGTTGTATTCTGGCTTACCGTACTGAAGAGAAGAAATATCGATTACCATATCGTAACCTTTCTTCGTTGCTACTTTCTTCACAGCATCTTGAATCGTTTTGAATAGCTTCGCTTTTTCTTCAGCTTCACGACGTGCGCTTGCTTTCTCTAGAGCTTGAGCTTTTACTTTGTACTCGCTGTCTAGTTTAGCGATGTCGATACGTAGCTTTTCAACTTCGTCTTGGCCTAGAAGTTGGCCATCACGCTGTAGCTTTTCAATCTTAGTCTTCGCTTTTGCTTGGATAGACTTCAGCTCGTCTGCCTTGCTCTTGAAGTCTTTCTGCATTTTTTGTAGAACCACTTCGCGCTGAGGAAGAGATTGGAAAACCTGAGCCGTGTTTACGTAAGCAATTTTCTGAGCAGCTTCAGCCGCGTTTGCAAACATTGAAGAGCTAAGTACAAGAAGGCCAATCCCAGCCGCTTTGATCATTTTATTCAAAATATTTTCCTCTTTAGAAGGTTCTACCGATAGTGAACGTGAAGAACTCTTCATCGTCGCCATCATATTTCTTAATTGGTTTCGCTAGTGAGAAGACTAGTGGCCCCATAGGAGACATCCATTGCAACGCCGCACCGTAAGATGAACGGTAGTTGGTTGGATCTGAGTAATCGTAGTAGTAACGGTCGCCGTATTCAGCACCTGAGCTACGGTAATCAAATTCGGTATCCCAAATACTCGCCATATCGAAGAAGATACTGGTACGAATCTGGTTACGAACTTCATCCGAAGCAAATGGTGTTGGTACGATCAACTCGATACTCGCCAGCGCTACCGCGTTACCACCAACAGAATCATCTGTTGCGGTGTCCGCACCGTTATTTGAGCCTGAGTAATCACGGTAAACCGCTTTTGGACCTACAGAGTTAGAGCCGAAACCACGTAGTGTTGTAAAACCACCTGCGTAGTAGTTTTCGTAGAATGGGAACAAGTTATCGTTACCATCCGTTTGACCATAACCGTTACCATAACCTAGACGACCACGGAACAAGAGCGTGAATTCATGCTTCTTAGTCAGTGGCACGTATTGACGAACATCATACTGCATCTTGAAGTATTGAACGTCAGAGCCAGGTACGGTCATCTTATAGAATGCACGTTGGTGGTTACCCGCTGTTGGGAAGTAGCCACGGTTTAGGTTGTTACGTGTCCATGAGATGTTGAAGTCAAAATCGTTTGTATTCAATGCGCCGCTAGAGTCGATATTGTCTGCTTGCGCTTGTAGGAACTGTTCTACCTGTAAGTAAGGCGACAAGTTACCGATCTTGTTGTGGGTATAACCAACACCAAACTCAAAACGGTTCAATTCGTCGAATGGGAAACCCCATGTCAAACTTGCACCGTAACTTTGGTTGGTATAGTCAACGATACCCGCTTCAGATGCTTCAAACTCGTCATAGAAGATCTTACCACCCAAACTTACACCATCTAGGTTCCAGTAAGGGTCGCGGTAGTCCAAACTCACGTTTTTCTGGTAGTCGTTCATCATCGCGTTAATACCAACGCGGTTACCACTACCGATAAAGTTGTCTTGTTGTAGACCAACTTGGAAGCTGACGCCTGATTCAGTACCGTAGCCGACACCAAAGTTAACGCTGCCTGAGTTTGCCTCTTTAACTGAGTAAACTAGGTCTACTTGGTCATCGCTGCCAGGTACACGTACAGTTTGTACTTCTACGTTTTCGAAGTAACCCAGACGGTTTAGACGCGTTTTACCCGTTTCAATCGATTTCGAGTTTAACCAGCTGCCTTCCATCTGACGCATCTCACGACGCAGTACTTCGTCTTTCGTAGAGTTGTTACCCGTGAAACGAATATCGCGTACGTAGATGCGGTTGCCTGGTTCTACGTTCACAACAAGTGATACTTGTTTGTTTTCGTCGTCGAACTCAGGAATGGTGTTAACTTGCGGGTAAGCGTAACCAGATTCACCAAGCACACGTTTGATACCTTCTTCCATCGAAGTCACACGAGAACCGTTGTACGTCTCGTTGTCTTCAAATGGAACGAGCTTTTCGAACGTTGCTTCTTCACCGATCAAATCACCACGGAATTTCACGTCCTTCACGGTGTACACGTCGCCTTCTTCAAGACCAAGCGTAATGTATACGCCTTTTTTGTCAGGAGAAATCGCCACTTGTGTCGAATCAACGTTAAATTTCAGATAACCGCGGTCAAGGTAATAAGACTTCAGCGCTTCGATATCACCAGCAAGTACTTGCTTTTGGTATTTTTCGTCCGCTAGGAAGTTCCACCATGGCACGTCTACGTTTAGGTTGAAACGAGAAAGAAGGTCTTCATCAGAAAAGACTTCATTGCCGATAAAGTTGATTTGCTGAATTTTTGCCGATACACCTTCGGTGAAGACAAATTTCAGATCGGAACGGTTACGAGGCAATGGAGTAACAACCGCTTTTACGGTCGCGTTGTATTTACCAACGCTGTAGTAAAAGTCTTCCAAACCTTTTTCGATGTTGCTTAGCGTAGTACGGTCAAGCGCTTCACCTTCGCGAACACCAGAAGCGTTCAGGTTTTCTTGTAGCTGCTCATCCTTGATTGCTTTGTTGCCTGAGAATGAGATGCTAGCAATCGTTGGGCGCTCTTTCACTTGAACAACCAACACATCACCGTTGCGCAGTACTTTTACATCTTCAAAGTTACCCGATGCGTACAGTGCACGAATGATCTCAGCAACATCGCCTTGGTCAACAGTATCGCCGACACGTACAGGCATCTTCAGCAACGCAGCACCCAGTGCCACACGTTGCAATCCATCGATCTCAATATCTTGAACTACAAAGTTCTGTGCTCCGTTTGCAGATACACTGGTCGCCAGTAAACTTGCAAACAGAATTCGCTTAATCGCCATACTTGTTCTAATTATTCCTTGCTACTGCTTTTGTCTCTGAACTATCACAGACGAGTAAAATCATTAAATAGCGCTAACGCCATGAGCGAGAAGATAATCGCACCACCAATTCGATAACCCATTTCCTGTACCTTTTCAGGTACTGGGCGTCGGATAACGGCTTCGATTGCAAAAAATAGCAAATGACCACCATCCAACATTGGTAAAGGAACGAGGTTGATAATACCTAGGTTAACACTAATTAGTGCGAGAAAACCTAAAAAGTAAACCAGACCGTAGTCTGCCGTCGCCCCTGCTCCTTTGGCGATTGAAATTGGCCCACTCAGATTGTTCAGACCAACATCACCTACAATCAGTTTCTTAAGCATGCTGATTGTAAGTCCAATAACTTGACCAGTTTTGTCAATCGCTTTGCCAATAGACTCGAATACACCAAACTGTAATTCGAAGCGATAACTTTCTGGCCATTCTGCGACTTCAGGTGCGATACCCGCAAAACCAACCACTTGTTTGTTAGCTAGCTCACGGCGACCTGGAGTCAACGTCAATGATTGCTCATCACCCTGACGTAACACCGTCAGGTCAATTGGCGTTTCTGGGTTAGAACGAATGGCTTCAACCACTTCATTCCAGTTAGAAATCTTTTTGCCGTTAATCGCGACAATCTTGTCACCAGCCAGTAAACCCGCCTTTTCACCCGCAGCGCCTTCACTTACTTGCGCTAACTCCGTATATATCTCTGGAGTGAACGGCGTAAAGCCAAGTGAATGCATTGCTGATTGAGTTTCGGGATCAAATTTCCAATCACGGATATCAAGGGTTTTGGTCACTTCAGAGCCCACTTCATTCGATGAAGTTAAGGTCACTGTCATTGAATCATCGCCAATATGAGAGATTAAACCCATGTTGACTGATTCCCAATCCGGAGTTTTGATACCTGAGATAGATTTTAGTTCCATCCCTGTTTCAATTCCTGCCTGAGCAACGATTGAATTGGGCGTAACTTCACCAATTACAGGTTTAACCGCTGGCACACCAATCAGGAAAACTAACCAATACGCAACGATCGCGAACAGGAAGTTGAAAATAGGACCCGCCGCAACAATTGATGTGCGCTTCCACAACGGCTTTTGATCAAACGCCATGTGCTTTTCGTTTTCAGGTACTTCATCAACACGGCTATCCACCATTTTGACGTAGCCACCCAATGGGATCATTGAAATGCTGTACTCAGTGCCATCTTTGCCTACCTTGCTCCAGATAGACTTACCAAAACCGATTGAGAATTTCTCAACCTTGACACCACAACGGCGAGCAACCCAAAAGTGACCAAACTCGTGCACAGCCACCAAGATGCCCAATGCAACGATAAAAGAAACCAAATTCCACAAAATACCAGTCATTAGCTACGCTCGCGTAAAAATTCTAAGGCGATAGTTCGTGCCATTCTATCTAGCTCTATCAAGCTTTCCAAGCTATTCACATTCTCACTTTTATGGCTTGCAGTTATTTTGTTCAAAACTGACTCATTGATGCGAGCGATATCTGTGAAACCAAGTCGATTATTTAGGAAAGCATCAACGGCAATTTCGTTCGCTGCATTCAGAGCCGTTGTGGCATGTTGGCCTTCGTAGCACGCATCGATAGCCAGCTTCAAACACGGATAGCGTGCAAAATCTGGCTGAAGGAATGTCAATTCACCTACTTGAGTAAAATCTAACGGTTTCACTCCCGCATCCACACGGGATGGATATGACATGGTTAATGCAATCGGGGTTGCCATATCTGGCTCTCCCATTTGCGCCAGTACAGAACCATCGCGGTATTGAACCATGGAATGAATGACAGACTGAGGGTGAATGATCACTTTCAGTTGTTCACGAGCGGCGTTAAATAGCCATTTTGCTTCAATGTACTCAAGGCCTTTGTTCATCATGGTTGCAGAATCAACCGAGATTTTTGGCCCCATTGACCAGTTAGGATGAGCAATCGCTTGTGCTGGCGTCACTTGATCTAACTCTGCAATGTCGGTATAGCGGAATGGACCACCAGAACCAGTCAGCAGGATCGAGGAAATGCCATGCTCTTCTAAGTTGCAACGGCCTAGATTAGTTTGAACTTGTTGTGGTAGGCACTGGAAAATCGCATTGTGCTCACTGTCTACAGGAAGTAACTCTGCGCCATGTTCTTCAACTGCGTCAATGAACAGTTGACCAGACATCACAAGTGCTTCTTTGTTTGCCAGTAGCACACGCTTGCCCGCTTTTACCGCTGCCATTGTTGGCAACAGACCTGCAGCACCCACTATTGCCGCCATTACGCTATCTACTTCTTCCAGTGCAGAAACATGACAAAGTGCATCAACACCACCTAATACTTCAGTCTTTGGCGAGATTGAAGCTAGCTCAGCGCTTAATGCCACTGCCGCAGCCTTATCCGCCATAACAGCGTATTTTGGTTGCCATTTGCGGCAAAGTGCGACCATCTTTTCAACGTTAGTGCTGGCCGCTAATGCGACGATAGAAAACAGCTCAGGATTTTGTTCAACCACTTTTAGTGTGCTTGCACCGATTGAGCCTGTTGCACCAAGAATCGTTAACTTTTGCATGATGTAAGACCGTTAGAAAAACTCAGGAGCGACGATGCCGCTCCCGATTAAATTAGAATACGTAGTAAAGAAGAGCAAATACTGGGAATGCAGCGGTAAGGCTATCGACACGATCTAGGATACCGCCGTGACCTGGAATGATGTTGCTGCTGTCTTTGATGCCTGACACACGTTTGAACATGCTTTCAACCAAATCACCAAGCACAGAAATCACGACAGTAACCAATGTGATGACCACCATGTGAATTGGACTAGTAAATTGGATATCAAACCAACCGGCGAACAACCAGCCAACAATCAATGCTGCGATAATGCCGCCAATCAAGCCTTCTATCGTCTTGTTTGGGCTCACATGAGGCGCCATTTTGCGCTTACCCATGCTTTTACCAGCAAAGTAAGCACCACTATCAGCAGCCCATACCAAGAAGCAAACATACAGCACAAGTTTTGCGCCGTGGTATGGATCTACTGCAAAATCAGAAGCCCTAAGAATGATCACACTCCATAAGAAAGGGATCAACGTAAGGAAACCAAATACATGGCGCAACACTTTACTACTTTGCCAAAAATTAGTGGTTTTAGGATAAGTAATTGCCATTCCACTTGCGATAATCCACCAAGCAAAACCGAGTGCTAAAACGGTGTAATGCAGAGCTGCCAGTTGGTTAAGGCTTGCTGCATCAGGCGAAATGAATAGAAAACTAAGTCCGGTAACAACGGCAGCCGGAACAAGGGCAGCAATGCGAGATTTGCTTTCTGTAAACTGAGTCCACTCCCAAAAACCTAATAGGGTTATCGCGGTCAATGCGATGATAAAGCCCATTAGTGGTAACTTAAAAATACCTAAAATAACCAGGGGAGCTAAAATTAGTGCTGTTATTATTCTCTGTTTCAAACTAACTAGTCCTTATTGAGCAGCCATCAATGCCTTCACTTGTTCACCAGTACAACCAAAACGACGCTCTCGGTTGATAAACCAAGTCACAGCCTCTACTAAGCTGTCTTCATCGAATTCAGGCCAGTACTCAGGAGTAAAGTACATTTCAGCATAAGCCATTTGCCACAGCATGAAGTTACTGATGCGACACTCACCACTAGTACGAATCAATAGATCGACTTCTGGTAGATCAGCCATAGTCAGATGCTGGGTAATCAACTGCTCATTGATATCCTCTACACGGATCTCACCGTTACGCGCTTTTAACGCTAACGATTTGGCCGCCTCTGTGATGTCCCACTTGCCACCATAGTTGGCTGCAATGTTAATCACCATCCCCGTGTTGCCGGCAGTTAGAGCTTCCGCTTCAAGAATTTTACCTTGTAAGCGTTCACTAAAACGGCTGGTATCGCCAATGACACGTAGGCGTAAGTTGTTTTTGTGCAGCTTTTTCACTTCACTCGATAAGACAGAAATGAATAGCTCCATTAAAAGGCCGACTTCTTCTTCTGGACGACGCCAGTTTTCGCTGCTGAAAGCGAACAAAGTCATGGCTTTGATACCAAGCTTGGAAGCAGCTGCAACGGTCTTACGAACGGCGTTTACGCCCTTTTTATGACCGAATACACGAGGCTTTCCTTTGGACTTAGCCCAACGACCATTACCGTCCATAATGATGGCAATATGTTTAGGAAGGGAATCAGAGAAGGCTTGAGAATTTTGCATAGGGAGTTAATTGAGTTCCATCAGTTGGATAGACTAACACAAAAAAACGCTGAGCTGTGAGCACAGCGTTTTCCAACAGTGATGTGGATGGGAGTATTAAACTTCCATCAACTCTTTTTCTTTTGCAGCAAGAACGTCGTCGATCTTCTTAACTGCTACGTCAGTCAATTTTTGAATTTCGTCTTGTGCTTTACGATCTTCGTCTTCAGAGATTTCTTTATCTTTTAGAAGACCTTTTAGGTCGCTGTTTGCGTCACGACGGATGTTACGAACAGCAACACGTGCGCCTTCAGCTTCACCACGAACGATCTTAACTAGGTCTTTACGACGCTCTTCTGTTAGCGGTGGAAGTGGAACGCGGATGATTGTGCCAGCAGACATTGGGTTTAGGCCAAGGTCAGACATCATGATCGCTTTTTCAACTTTTTGAGTTAGTTCTTTGTCGAAAACTGTGATTGCTAGAGTACGAGCGTCTTCAGCAACAACGTTAGCGATTTGGTTAAGAGGAGTAGCTGCGCCGTAGTATTCTACAGAGATGCCAGATAGTAGGCTTGGGTGCGCGCGGCCAGTACGAACTTTAGAAAGGTTGTTCTTTAGCGCTTCAACGCTTTTGTCCATGCGCTCTTGCGCGTCTTTATTGATTTCGTTAATCACGGTTTCACCTTAAAAATGTCATCTTTCATGAAGAAAGCTTAAAGGGCTTAAGCAAAGCAAAACGCCATCCAATGTCTCTTGTTGAATAGCGCTGAGATTTACGCGTCAGCGCAGATCAACGTGCCTTCAGCTTCGCCCATTACCACGCGACGTAGTGCGCCTGGCTTATTCATGTTAAATACGCGGATTGGCATTTTGTGGTCACGAGCAAGTGTGAACGCAGCCAAGTCCATCACTTTCAATTCTTTATCCAGAATTTCAGTGTAAGATAGCTTATCATACAGCTCTGCGTCTGGGTTTGCTACTGGGTCAGCAGTAAATACACCATCAACTTTTGTCGCTTTTAGAACTACGTCAGCTTCGATTTCGATACCACGTAGACAAGCTGCTGAATCTGTTGTGAAGAATGGGTTACCTGTACCTGCCGAGAAGATTACTACACGGCCTTGGCGAAGTTCGCGGATAGCGTCTGCCCAATTGTAATCGTCACACACACCTTTTAGAGGAATTGCAGACATTACGCGAGCATTTACGTATGCGCGGTGAAGTGCGTCACGCATTGCTAGACCGTTCATTACTGTTGCTAGCATACCCATGTGGTCACCCACAACGCGGTTCATGCCCGCTTCAGCCAGACCAGCACCACGGAATAGGTTACCACCACCGATTACCACACCAACTTGAACACCCAGTTCAACCAGCTCCTTAACTTCTTGAGCCATACGGTCAAGAACCGCAGGGTCAATACCGAAACCTTCTTCGCCTTGAAGAGCTTCACCACTCAGTTTTAATAGAATACGTTGATACGCTGGTTTAGGGTTCGTAGTCATGGAGTTTACCTTCCAAAAGAGAGTTGTTGATTAACAGTCACGAATAGACACAAGAAAACTTATAGCTATTCATCACGGCTAAGATTTGCCGCTCTTTTCGTAAAAAGACCGCAGCCTAGGCTACGGTCTAATATTTGCTCTATACGCTAAGGATTAACCTTTTTGTACCGCAGCAACTTCTTCAGCAAAGCTCATTTCTGCAGCTTTTTCGATGCCTTCACCTACTTCTAGACGAACGAAAGTAGATACAGATGCACCTTTTTCTTTCAGCATTTCACCTACAGTTTTCTTAGGTTCCATGATGAAAGCTTGACCAGTAAGAGAGATTTCGCCAGTGAATTTCTTCATGCGGCCGATAACCATCTTCTCAGCGATCTCTTGAGGCTTGCCTTCGTTCATAGCGATTTCAACTTGAACTTCTTTCTCTTTAGCAACTACGTCAGCTGGTACGTCTTCTGGGTTAACGAACTCAGGCTTAGAAGCAGCAACGTGCATAGCAACGTGCTTAAGAGTTTCAGCGTCGCCTTCACCAGCAACAACTACACCGATTTTCTCACCGTGACGGTAAGAAGCGATTGCAGTACCTTGTACGTAAGCAACGCGACGGATGTTGATGTTTTCGCCGATTTTAGCAACTAGAGCTACGCGCTCTTCTTCAAATTTAGCAACTAGCTCTTCAGCAGTAGCTTTAGTCGCTAGAGCGTCAAGTGCTACTTTTTCTGCGAATGCAGTGAAGTTACCGTCTTTAGCAACGAAGTCAGTTTGGCAGTTAACTTCAAGAAGAACAGCTACGCCGTTTTCTTCTTTGATGATGATTGCGCCTTCAGCTGCAACGTTACCAGCTTTTTTAGCTGCTTTCGCTGCGCCAGATTTACGCATGTTTTCAATTGCTAGTTCGATGTCAGCGTTTGCTTCTACAAGCGCTTTCTTACATTCCATCATGCCAGCGCCAGTGCGCTCGCGAAGTTCTTTAACTAGAGCAGCAGTTACAGTTGCCATTCTCTATTCCTCGTTTGATTCGAAATAAGGTAAAAAACAGGGGCCTACATTGTCGGCCCCCATTGCTAACTATAACTCAGTCTATGCTACAACAAGGTTTCACATAGACTAAGTGTGACGCAGAGCCGCTATTATTCAGCTTCTACGAAACCGTCTTTTTCAGCAACTACTGCAACGTCTTTGTTGCGGCCTTCAGTTACTGCAGATGCAGCAGCGTTTAGGTATAGTTGAACTGCGCGGATCGCGTCGTCGTTACCTGGGATGATGTAGTCAACGCCGTCTGGGTTAGAGTTAGTATCTACCACAGCGTATACTGGAATACCTAGGTTGTTAGCTTCTTTAATTGCAATGTGCTCGTGATCAGCGTCGATTACGAATAGAGCGTCTGGTAGACCGCCCATATCTTTGATACCACCAAGAGATTTCTCTAGCTTCTCCATTTCACGAGTACGCATTAGAGCTTCTTTCTTAGTTAGTTTTTCGAAAGTACCGTCTTGTGCTTGTGCTTCGAAATCTTTTAGACGCTTGATAGACTGACGAACTGTTTTGTAGTTCGTTAGCATGCCGCCCAACCAACGGTTGTTAACGTAGTATTGGTTGCTTGCGATTGCAGCTTCTTTAACAGCTTCAGATGCAGCGCGCTTAGTACCTACGAATAGAACTTTACCTTTCTTCTCGCCAACTTTAGCTAGTTCAGCTAGAGCTTCGTTGAACATTGGTACAGTTTTTTCTAGGTTGATGATGTGAACGCGGTTACGAGCACCAAAGATGAATGGCTTCATTTTTGGGTTCCAGTAACGAGTTTGGTGACCGAAGTGAACACCAGCTTTCAGCATATCGCGCATTGATACAGTTGCCATTTTAAAATCCTCTATGGGGTTAGGCCTCCACATCCCCCATAATTCCGACCAAGCTTCTGCTCAGCACCCCGGAACATGTGACGGAATGTGTGTGATTTAAAGATAAAAGTTAATTGGAAGAAGCTTGCTTCGCTACTCTTCTAATGAAAAGTAAAGAGAACAGTCCTCGATTCCGGCGCGCTTTATACCATATTTTAGCCCAAGATGGCTAGTAAAAATTGTTTCTTACACTTCGTTACCCCCATTGCATGACCACCCTACTCTTCACCAAATTCCATCACTACACTTTAAGTAAGAATGACTCATATTCTTAACTGGCTTGGGTTAAGCAAGGGTTGTCTGATAGAATGCGCGCATTCGCACGTTTACGTGCTTACGAATAAGTAGAGAAAGCCAATGTCAATCAAGATTAAAACTGCTGAAGAAATCGAACGCATGCGTATTGCGGGCAAGCTAGCCGCAGACACTCTAGAAATGATCGAACCGCACATCAAGGCGGGTGTGACGACAGAAGAATTAAACAAAATCTGTCACGATTACGCTCTAGAGCGAGGCGCTTACTCTGCACCGCTTGATTACCATGGATTCCCTAAATCAATCTGTACGTCAATCAACCACATCGTTTGTCACGGCATCCCTGCGACAGAAGATGAAAAAGGTGCAAATGGCCAAATGAAGCCAGCGGTACTTAAAGATGGTGACATCATTAACGTTGATATCACGGTTATCGTGCCTAACGATGAAAACGCAGATCTAAGCGTTCGTCCACAAGGCTACCACGGCGACACTTCTAAGATGTTCCTAGTTGGTGATGTATCTCCAGCAAACAAACGTTTGTGTATGGTTGCTCAAGAGTCTCTGTACATTGGTATGCGTCAAGTTAAGCCTGGAGCAACAGTTGGTGATATCGGTACAGCAATCGAGAAGTACATCAAAGAGAACAACAAGAACAACCCACGCAACAAGTTCTCTATCGTGAAAGACTTCTGCGGTCACGGCATCGGTGATGAGTTCCACGAAGAGCCACAAGTGGTTCACTACAAGAACAAAGACCGTCGCGTACTAAAAGAAGGCATGTGTTTTACTATCGAGCCAATGATCAACGCAGGTAAGTTTGGCTGTACAGTCGACGCACAGGATGATTGGACGGTATACACTGGCGATGGTAAAAACTCGGCACAGTGGGAACACACCATTGTGGTGACGAAAGACGGTTGTGAAGTGCTGACGCTTCGTAGCGACGACACGATTCCTCGTTTAATGAAAAACGCGTAATCGGATATCACTTTCCTTATCCCCGCCCATGCGGGGATATTTTTTATCTGCTTCAAATTTGTTAGATTGCTTACAGTAGCAAGTTGCACGGATAGCAAATATGACTCTTCAGTCCCCTCTTTCGTTTACCGATGAACAGATCAACATCGCTGAACTTAAGCAAGAACTCGAAAAATTCAGTTCATTCCAAAAACAAGAATTTCTTAACCACCATCCGGTCACCAATTTGGTGTTGTCACGCGCTGAGTACATGGACTTACTCCTCAACCGTTTGTGGCAACACTTTGGCTTCAAAGACATCCATAATATATCGCTGGTTGCAGTAGGTGGTTATGGCCGTGGTGAGTTACACCCCCTTTCTGATATCGACATTTTGATTTTGTCGAACAACAAATTACCGAACGCCCTTGAAGCTAAAATCAGTGAATTCATTACCCTACTTTGGGATTTGCGCCTCGAAGTCGGTCATGCCGTTCGAACTGTTGCTGAATGTGCGGAAATTGGCCGAGCGGATTTAACTGTTGCAACCAACCTACAGGAAGCTCGTTTGTTGTGTGGTAGTGAAGACACTTTCCAAGCGTTGAAGAAAGTGGTGCTATCCGACTCTTTCTGGCCAAGTGAAACCTTTTACCGCGCCAAGATTCAAGAGCAACGTGAGCGCCATGCTCGTTACCATGACACCACCTACAACCTTGAACCTGACATCAAGTCAACCCCAGGCGGTCTACGGGATATTCACACTTTAAGTTGGGTAGCACGTCGTCACTTTGGTGCGACTTCATTGCTGGAAATGAGCCGCTATGGCTTTCTTACCGACGCAGAATACCGTGAGTTGGTTGAGTGTCAGGATTTCTTATGGCGAGTCCGTTTTGCTCTGCATATTGAACTACGCCGTTATGACAACCGTTTAACGTTCGGACATCAAGCACAAGTGGCTGAACATTTGGGCTATGTCGGCGAAGGTAACCGCGGCGTCGAAATGATGATGAAAGAGTTCTACCGTACGCTTAGACGTGTAGCAGAGCTTAATAAAATGCTTCTCAAGCTGTTTGATCAAGCGATCATCAACGGTGGCGCCTCTGCAGATGCCGAAATCATTGATGAGGATTTCCAACGCCGTGGTTCACTGATCGAGGCTCGCAAACCCGCGCTGTTCCAAGCTCGTCCTGAAACCATTTTGGATATGTTCCTGCACATCGCCAATGATTCGAGCATCGAAGGCGTGAGCCCTCCTACGTTGCGTCAGTTGCGTACTGCGCGTCGTCGCTTAAACAAATTCTTGCACACTATTCCTGAAGCGCGTGAAAAGTTTATGGCGCTGTGTCGTCATCCAAATGCGCTGCATAAGGCGTTCAGTCTGATGCACAAACTTGGTGTACTGGCGGCGTATCTTCCGCAATGGAGCCAAATTGTCGGTCAGATGCAATTTGATTTGTTCCATGTTTATACCGTGGATGAACACAGCATTCGCCTACTCAAACACATCAATACTTTTAGCTACGCAGAAAACCACAGCAAGCACCCGATTTGTTGTGAAGTTTACCCTCGTATTCAAAAGAAAGAATTGCTGATTCTGGCCGCGATTTTCCATGATATCGGTAAAGGGCGTGGTGGCGATCACTCCATTATTGGTGAAGGTGAAGCGTATGATTTTTGTATTGAGCACGGCCTATCTAAACCTGAAGCGAAATTGGTAAGTTGGCTAGTGAGACATCACCTATTGATGTCCGTGACCGCTCAGCGACGCGATATATACGATCCAGACGTCATCACTGAGTTTGCGAAACAAGTACGTGATGAAGAGTATCTTGAGTACCTCGTATGCCTGACTGTTGCCGATATCTGTGCGACTAACCCAGAGCTTTGGAATAGCTGGAAGCGTACCCTGCTCGCTGAATTGTTCTACTCAACTCAGCGCGCGTTGCGTCGCGGCTTGGAGAACCCTGTGGATGTTCGTGAACGTATACGCCACAACCAGCAAATGGCGTCAGCGCTACTGCGTAAAGAGGGTTTCTCGGCACGCGAGATCGAGGTGCTTTGGCAGCGCTTTAAAGCTGACTACTTTTTGCGTCATACCCATAAACAAATTGCTTGGCATTGTGAGAACTTGCTGCGTATGGAAGACGCAAGTAAACCACTGGTTCTGATCAGCAAAAAAGCCACGCGTGGTGGTACCGAAGTGTTCGTCTACTGCCCAGACCAACCAGCCCTATTCGCGACGGTGGTTGCAGAGCTCGATCGTCGTAATTTTAACGTTCATGACGCGCAGATCATGACCAGTAAAGATGGCTATGTACTCGATACCTTTATGGTGCTAGATCAACACGGTAAAGCAATTGAAGAAGGTCGTCATGGCGCTGTCACCAAGCACATTACTCACGTATTGGAAGATGGTCGTCCGACAAAAATCAAAACACGTCGTACACCAAATAAACTTCAGCACTTTAACGTCAAAACCAAGGTCGACTTCCTACCAACTAAGAGCAAGAAACGCACTTTAATGGAGTTAGTGGCACTTGATACGCCTGGGCTTCTCGCCAAAGTGGGGCGTACGTTTGCAGACTTAGGCATTAACTTACACGCCGCTAAGATCACCACAATTGGAGAACGTGCAGAAGATTTGTTTATCCTCACAAGTGATGCTGGTGGTCGTCTGAGTGATGAACAACAAGACGAATTGCGCGAGAAGCTGATTGAAAAGTTGTCCGATTCTGTTTCTGTGTAAAAACGATTAAGCAATAAAACCGTGGGTAAGAACCAGAGCGATCTTGCCCACAAGTTGAGCAATTTGACTAAATATCAGCTATCTAGCTCATAAATGGGCTGCTACAGTTATACGGAAAACTTATTCTAGTTATGAGACAGAGGTAGCCTATGTATCCCCACCTCACTGGTTTGGGTATCCACGAACCAAAACAAATTGAACGTTACTCCCTACGCCAAGAAGCACACAAAGACGTCCTCAAAATTTACTTCCACAAACAAAAAGGCGAATTCTTTGCCAAAAGCGTTAAATTCAAATATCCACGCCAAGTAAAGAACGTCTTGGTCGACAGCGGCAGCCATAAGTACAAAGAAATTACTGAAATCAATCGTAACTTAACTCTAGTCATCGACGAATTAAACAAGATAACTAAACCGGTAAAAACCGCAGAAGTGGACGTGAAGCAGAAGATTCTGTCCGATCTTCGTCATCTGGAAAAAGTGGTTTCGAGCAAAATCGCCGAGATCGAAGCGGATCTAGAAAAGCTGAAATAAAACGTTAAGAACTAAACAATTTAAAAGGTTCATCGCGGATAAG
>NZ_MDAW01000168.1:0-639 GCF_002875385.1 Vibrio sp. 10N.222.52.B12
CACACCTTAACTGCGCGTTATGTGTTTTCTCGAGTTATGTTTTATAGGAAGTTGATCTTGAATTCTAAATTATCTTTACTAATTAGTTTTGTTTCATTTTGCTTAATTTACATAGGGTTAGAATCAGTCGTAGACTTCCTTGGATTGCCTACTTATATTGACTTTGGGGAGACAATTAATGTAACTCGAGGTAGTGGACGATACTCCTATGATGAAGATATATCAGGGGTAAATACCGACATCGGAATTTACATTATGGTGATGAGTGGTATGTTTGCTTGGCGGGTTTACCATTGGCTAAAAACTGGGAAACTTGATGGCAATCGTTCAACGTTAAGCTTGCTTAGCTGGACTTATTGGGTTGTTGGTTTTTCTGCGTATATTGTTGTGACAACACCTATATGGTTCATTGATATGCCGGGAATTATCCAAAGGTTGTTAGTCCTAGGGTTAGGCGGCGGCATTGCTTGGTTTACGTTTTGTAAATATAACCAAGCAAGAGACGAAATTGAATATGGTGAAAAAAACACATAACAATCTGTTTAAGAGTGATTCGCAACGCTTGGCATTTTTGCTATGCGTCGCGTTTAGTGTTTAAGGTGGTATGCGGCGGCGCTTGTATTGCGTTGCTCACACCTT
>NZ_MDAW01000169.1:0-4449 GCF_002875385.1 Vibrio sp. 10N.222.52.B12
ATCTTTCAATTAACTAGAACCAAACATATAAAAAACGACCATAGCCCAACTCGTCTTGCATCAGATATACCAGAGGTACTGGTAAAACTAAATAGTGCGATCGAACGAGAAAAAATACGGGCCTAAATAGTGTTGAAATGAATGAAGAGCATGAAAACGCAGAATCTGCTATTTCGATCATTGAGCGAGCCTATCCATTACTTGAATTATTAAAAACGGCAATAGAAGGGAAATGTGACGTTATGTGGGAAACATTGTAGTTCATAATAATTGAGTCTTTTCTCTTCAATACATCAATCAATAGAGTATATGCTGATTTCTTTAATATTCACTATCTACCCTGTTATTCTAGATGTGAGTAGTGATTTCTTTTATGTCCTATTTGATAGGTTGGAATAACAAGAATTCTCAAGCACCTTTCCGTTTTTCTTTAACAGAAAAATACCGAAGAAAGATGATGCCGAGAAAAGCCGAAACCATAGACGCTAAGAAGATGCCTAATTTCGCAGCATTAATTTGGGTAGGGTCATAAGCTAATTCCGCTATGAACAATGCCATAGTAAAACCAATGCCAGATAACATCCCTCCCCCTATAATCATTCCCCAATTCAAGTTTTCAGGTAATATTGCGATTTTGAGTCGGACGGCAATCCAACTAAACAAAGCAATACCTATTGGCTTGCCAAAAACAAAACCTAAAAATATAGCAAGCGTGATTGGAGAAGTTAAATTCGCCGCAGTTAGCGAAACTCCCGCGTTGGAGAGAGCAAACAGCGGTAACACGACAAACCCAACCCAAGGATGAAGTAACATTTCCAGCCGCTCAACTGGCGAAAGAGTTTCGCGCGCAGCCGCTGCAGCGGTTCTTAACGTCTCTCCTTCTACTTTATCGCCATTCCATTGTTCCATAATGGAAGATGACACTACGGTATCCATAATTATGGAAAGATGCTCCTTACTCACCCACTTATTTGTAGGGGTGAGTAAGCCGAGAATCACTCCGGTGATTGTAGGATGTATGCCAGACATATCAATGGCTATCCATACCATTCCTCCAACAATAGAAAAGAGCACTATACTGCGGATCCCTAAAAAGCCCATAACGCGAACAATAATAAACCCTAACAAGGCATAAAGTATGGACATCCAGTTAACATTATCTCCATAGCCAATAGCAACAACAAAGATCGCGCCGATATCATCTACCACAGCCATTGATAGCATGAATATACGCAAACTGCTTGGAATGCTTCGTCCTAAGAGTGCTAGGCACCCGATCACAAATGCGGTATCTGTAGCCATGACTGTGCCCCAACCATGTTGCCCTGATTCACCAAACTGTATAAGAAAATAGAAAAGAGGAGGCACTAACATGCCCCCAAGAGCAGCTGCAATAGACAAAATCGCTAATCTAGGGTTCCGAAGTTCTCCTAGCACTAACTCACGCTTGAGTTCCAAGGCAATGAGAAAGAAAAATAAGGTCATTCCTACGTCATTGATCCATTTGTGTAATGACCGTTCAAACACTAAATCACCAACAGTAACCCCTACTGATATATGCCAAAAGCGAGTAAACGATTCACTTAAATTTGAGTTGGCTAGTGAAATGGCAACTAACGTTGAAACAAATAGTACAATACCTGCTGCAGATTCAATATGTATGAAACGGTATATTGGTTGAGAGATCCAATCAATATACCCTTTGGGTAGGCGAGTTAGATTGGTTGGTGTTATTTTTTCTCTTTTACTCATTGTTTTTCAACTGTGATATTTTTATTTCTATCAATACCATTAAGAAACATGAATAAGTCACTATTAGTAGACAAAACAAGCGTTGTGTTCTCTGAAATAACGGTCGAGTAAGATTGCATCGTTCGTGTGAATTCATAAAATTGTCTTGTTTCAGGATTTTTATTGTAAGCTGATGAATAAATTTCGGCGGCTTTAGCGTCAGCTTGTCCTCGAATCTCTTCGACTTCACGATAGGCCTCAGATTGAATCTTATCCAAGTCTCTTACTCTGTCACCTCGAATCCTCGCAGCCTCCCCATTTCCTTCGGATAAAAAACGTTCTGCAATTTGACGACGTTCACTAATCATTCGCTCATAAATTTTAGGGCGAACACTTTCATTGTAATTAATACGTTTAAATCTAATGTCGAGCAACTCAATGCCAAAGATTTTTATTTTTTCTGACGCTGCAGAGAATATTTCTTGCTCTACAAATTGGCGACCTTTTTGGATAGGAACTAAGGCACCTATTTTCAGCTCTCTTTCAGCCTCACTCAATAATGGATCTCGTAATGGTTTGCGATTTTTGTTAGTACGTATTATTTCGATCAATTCATGTTTTGCTACAGCATTGCGTGTCTCACTACCCAAAATATCGTCTAGTCGAGATTGTGCACTGCGTTCATCTTTGAGACGTAAAAAGTATTGAAGCGGGTCAACGATTCGCCATCGAGCAAACAAGTCTACAGAAATATACAGTTTATCTTTTGTTGGCATGTCGGAAGGGCGACCATCCCATTCCAACACTCGTTTGTCGATAGTATTAATTTCTTGAATATACGGTACTTTTATTTTTAATCCAGCATTAACAATAGGTTTCCCTATTGGCTTTCCAAACTGAGTGATAATAACCTGTTGAACCTCACTTACTGTGTAAAGAGCGTTATATACACTAAAAGATGTACCTAAAATCAATGCGGCTATGACTCCTTTTTTAATCAATTTCATCTAGGCTCTCCTTGTGTGTCGTTGAGATTGAGCAAAGGCAGAATATTGTTTGCTCGTTCATCAATGATAATTTTGGTACGAATATTAGGTAACACAGCCTGCATTGTTTCTAAATAAATTCTGCGTTTAGTTACTTCTGGGGCTTTAACATACTCGAACAGTAATGCATTGAAGCGAACCGTATCTCCCTTAGCTTCATTGATGCGTTTTAAGCGATAACCATCAGCTTCTCTGATCCGTTGATCTTTTTCACCTAAAGCTAAAGGGATCACTTTGTTGTAATCTCGGCGAGCTTCGTTTATGAGCTTTTCTTTCTCCTGTTGGGCTTGGTTCACTTCATTAAACGATGCCTGGACAGGTTGAGGAGGGTTGATGTTTTTTAACTGAACTTGGTCAATTCTGATCCCTAAAGCATATTTTGTAGCGAGCTCTTGCATTTTTGAGAGCGCTTCAGACTCAATTTCTTGCCGACCAATTGTGATCACTTCATCCACAGTTCTATCACCCACCACTTCACGCATTACGGATTCAGAAACATATCGAAGGGTTTCACTAGGCTCTCGAACTTCGAACAAAAACTTGATGGGATCGGAGATTCGATATTGCACCACCCATTCGACGAGAGCGGCATTTAAATCACCTGTAACCATTTGTGTTTCTTGGCGTCGAGTGTTTATTCTCGGGCTTTGGTTGGGATTTTTTGCCATGGGTGTTATGAACCCAAACTCCTGCTTTAGCTGTCGTTTCACAGGTAAGATTTCAGCCGTATCAATGCCAAGTGGCATCTTGAGATGAAGCCCTGCAGGAACAATATGGACATATTTGCCAAAGCGTTGTATCACGGCAACAGAATCGCTTGGTACCGTGTAAAAACACGTCCAGAATATGATTGTTAAAAAGAAAATAATAAGAGGGATAAAAAAGCTTGAATTCCTTCCGCCTGGAAGCATTTTCTTTAGGTGATTGAGAATAGAATAAAATACCTTACTCAAATTAGGAGGATCTTGTTTTCCTCCTCCCCAGGGGTTACCTGAAGGTTGGTTATGTTGGAGCATGAGCATGCCCTCCGGCTATAGGTGAACAAATTTTCACCTATTCTATCTTTACACATTGGGGGGAGGCATCGAATTAACAAGGGTATCTTTTTTTTAATTTGAGATATTTACTTAAGATTGATAGAGGTTAACTGATCTATTCATCGATGGTGGCGACTCAATACTTCCTAAAATAAAATTTGTTCAATAAAATGTTTAACTAAAACAGTAAGTAAACTTAAAAGTGACCAAAAACGAAGTAGTACTAGAAACGCTCGAGAGGTATAATGTCGATTTCTGCATCTAAAAACACAGTGAAGGGTGCTTACTGTCTATTTGAGTAACCGAGATACGGCCTTCTTTCACATTAATTAATGTATTGTAAAGTCCGATGATTACCTAGTTATTAATACTAGACGTAACTCATTTCGGGGCGTGCGACGTGAGGTCGTATGAAGCGCTGTTCACCGCTCAAAGAGTGAACCATCTGTATCACCAGATGAACCTAGGGCTCTGAATAAAGTAGCGAGTCTGACAATGTAACGAAGGTTGGTATTTGCCAATCGGGATCTAAATCGTGAGAGAACGATCCTCCTGATAACCATAAATCGGGTGAGTGCTAGGTAGTCAGCATGATGAACATAAGTGAATCCGCTTAAGGTGCGTTATATGATGAA
>NZ_MDAW01000170.1:0-24094 GCF_002875385.1 Vibrio sp. 10N.222.52.B12
CCTTATCTGATCTACATTGCAGCCTATGCTGGCCTTTTTATTCAGCAAAAACTTGCCTTTCTTGCTTGGTATAGCAAAATACCGCCCTTGATTGTCACGAACGTGGCGATTCACTACGTAAGCATTGCCAAAACGGATTGGAGCAACCGACCTTTTATGTTGTTGATCATCGATAACTACGACTCTTTTACCTACAACCTTTACCAATACTTCTGCGAACTTGGTGCAGACGTAAAGGTGGTGCGTAACGATGAAATCGACATCCAAGGCATTGAGGCGCTCAACCCAACTCATTTGGTGATCTCTCCAGGGCCATGTACTCCTAACGAAGCGGGTATCTCTCTACAAGCCATTGAGCACTTTGCCGGTAAGTTACCTATCTTGGGCGTTTGCCTTGGTCATCAGGCGATTGCACAGGTGTTTGGAGGGGAAGTGGTACGTGCTCGACAAGTGATGCACGGCAAGACATCACCAATTCGTCACAACGGTCGCAGTGTGTTTAAAAACCTTAACAACCCATTGACGGTAACCCGCTACCACTCTCTTGTGGTGAAAAACGGTACGTTACCGAAGGTGTTTGAATTGACTGCGTGGACTGAGTTGCCTGACGGAACCATGGATGAAATCATGGGTTATCAGCATAAAACCCTGCCAATTGATGCAGTACAGTTTCATCCAGAGTCAATTAAGACAGAACAAGGCCACGAACTACTCGCAAACTTTCTTGCGCGTAAAACGATCTGATCGCGATCACTTTTCTTAACAAATTCTTCATATTTTGTGCCTGAGAAGGGGAATGCAAAACTATGCGTTCTGCCAATTAGGTAGGGCCTATTCATTTTTCTCATTTCTTTCTGAACCTTGTCATGCATGGTTTTTATAAAAAATCGCTTCTCTATTTGCGTTTCTTGGTGCATAAATAATCATAGATAGTGAGTATGAGGTGTTACGCTCGCATACGAAAAGAATAAATCACTATTGAAATGGTTAATCAAATGTAAATACAATGCCGTATTAGCTTAAATGCAAAACATTATTTGCTGGCAAAGAGTGCTGGTTAAATTCGCTTATCTGCTAGGCATGCGGTATCAAGAAGGAATGTGCAATGACAACGGAAAACAAAGTAGAGCGCGGTTTATTCGATGAGGTAATGGTACCTTGCTATAACCCGATGGAAATGATTCCTGTAAAAGGTGAAGGTTCACGTATTTGGGATCAGAACGGAAATGAATACATCGACTTTGCTGGTGGTATTGCGGTGAGCTGTCTTGGTCATTGTCACCCAGTTATGGTGAACGCATTGACTGAGCAAGGTAACAAGCTTTGGCATCTAAGTAATGTTATGACTAACGAGCCTGCACTTCGACTGGCGAAGAAGCTAACAGAAGTGAGCTTTGCCGAGCGCGTGTTCTTTGCTAATTCTGGCGCAGAAGCGAACGAAGCAGCACTGAAGCTGGCGCGCCGTTATGCAGCAGACGTTCATGGCACTGAGAAATCTGAAATCATCGCATTCAAACAAGGTTTCCACGGTCGTACTTTCTTCACCGTAACGGTAGGCGGCCAAGCGGCTTACTCTGACGGTTTCGGTCCTAAACCAGGCGACGTAACGCACCTCCCTTACAATGATATCGAAGCGCTGCAAGCACATATGTCTGATCGCACTTGTGCGGTGATGATGGAGCCTCTACAAGGTGAGGGCGGCATCATTCCACCAACACCTGAATTCGCTCAAGCGGTTCGCGAGCTGTGTGACAAGCACAACGCACTACTGATCTTCGATGAAGTTCAAACAGGTAACGGTCGTACTGGTCACTTCTACGCATACCAAGGTCTAGGCATTACACCAGACATTCTAAGCACTGCGAAATCATTAGGCGGCGGTTTCCCTATCGGTGCCATGCTGACGACAGAGAAACTGTCTGAACACATGAAAGTCGGCACGCACGGTTCGACATACGGCGGTAACCCGCTAGCATGTGCCGTTGCCGAAGCGGTCGTTAATGAAGTGACTAAACCAGAAGTACTGGCTGGTGTACTAGAGCGCGAAGCGATGTTCCGTGAGGGGCTAGATAAGATCAACGCGAAATACAACATCTTCTCTGAAGTGCGCGGTAAAGGTCTACTGCTTGGTGCTGCACTGAACGAAGAGTGGCAAGGTCGTGCGCGTGACGTACTGGTTGCTGCGGGTAAACAAGGTCTCATGGTATTGGTTGCGGGTGCCAATGTCGTACGTTTCACACCATCACTCGTTATCACACAACAAGAAATCGAAGAAGGTTTGGCGAAGCTGGACAAAGCGATCGCAACACTGGTCTAAGCGCGGTCCCCATTTATCGTCAACCTAGAAACCCCCATCAAGGATCTCTGATGGGGGTATTGTTCCTACAATATAGTTAGGATCTTCTTGCATCTGGAGGGAGTATTGATGCTAGTAGTTCGCCCTATCGCAATGTCGGATTATGACGCGCTGCACACTTGTGCGGTTGAGTCTGGTCATGGGTTTACATCTCTACCGGTTAACGAAGAACTGTTAACCAATCGAATTAAACATTCAGAGTACAGTTTTGGCAAACCTGACGTGAACGAAGCCGGTGATGAAGGCTACCTAATGGTGGGCTTTGAATCTGAAACTGGTGAAGTCGCAGGTACCACAGGTATTGAAGCTTCAATCGGCTGGGATGTGCCTTTTTATTCTTACCACATCAGTAAAGTGGTGCACTCGTCACCAAAGCTTGGCGTAAACAACGTGGTTAAGCTGCTGACGTTTGGTAACAACTACACGGGTAACAGCGAAATCTGTACCTTGTTCCTACGCGAGAAATTCCGTGGTGGCTTGAACGGGCGTCTGATGTCTAAGTGTCGTTTCTTAATGATGGCAGAGCACCCAGAACGCTTCTCGGAAACTATCTTTGCTGAAATGCGTGGTGTTTCTGATGATCAGGGCAACTCACCATTCTGGCAATGGCTTCAAGAGCATTTCTTCTCTATCGATTTCACGCTTGCGGATTACCTAACCGGTATCGGTAAGAAAGGTTTTATCGCTGATTTGATGCCGAAATTGCCAATCTACATCAACTTGCTAAGCCCAGAAGCACAAGCCGTAATAGGTAAGGTGCACGATAACACGCGTCCTGCTCTGAAGCTGCTTGAGCGCGAAGGTTTTACTAACCGTGGTTACGTCGACATCTTCGATGGTGGCCCAACGGTGGAGTGTGATCTACGCAATATCGAATCGGTACGTCACTCGTTCCGTGCCCAAGTCAAAATCTCTGAGCATACCAGTACTCAAGACTTCTTGATGTGTAACTCATCATTCGAGAACTTCCGTGCTGCAGCTGCAAAAGCGGCTTACGACGCTGAAACGCAAAGCGTTGTATTGGCTCCTGAACTTGCTGATGCGCTTTTGGTTGAGGAAGGGGATTTTGTTCGCCTTCTTCCGCAGTAACTGACGACAGAATTTAAGGATAGAAACAATGACACATTGGATTGCAGGTGAATGGGTACAAGGTCAGGGTGAAGGATTTACGTCTCTGTCGCCTTACAACCAAGAAGTGATCTGGCAAGGCAACGGTGCAACGGCAGAACAAGTGAACCAAGCGGTTTCGGCGGCACGTGAAGCGTTTGTTGATTGGAAGAAGCGCCCATTTGCAGAGCGAGAAGCGATCGTGTTGGCTTTTGCTGAAAAAGTAAAAGAGCACAGCGAAAAAATCGCCGAAGTGATTGCCAAAGAAACCGGTAAGCCGATTTGGGAAACACGCACCGAAGCGGCAGCAATGGCAGGTAAGATTGCGATTTCCATCCGTGCTTACCACGACCGTACGGGTGAAGCTGCACGTGAAGCCGCAGGCAACCAAATTGTATTGCGCCACCGCCCACTGGGTGTGATGGCGGTATTCGGTCCTTATAACTTCCCAGGTCACTTGCCAAATGGTCACATCGTGCCAGCACTACTGGCTGGTAACACTGTTGTCTTTAAACCGTCTGAGCAAACGCCATGGACGGGTGAACTCGCTATGAAGCTGTGGGAAGAGGTCGGTCTACCAAAAGGTGTGATTAACCTAGTCCAAGGTGCGAAAGAAACTGGCATTGCGCTTGCGGATGCGAAAGGCATTGATGGAGTGCTGTTCACCGGTAGTGCAAACACAGGTCATGTTCTGCATCGTCAGTTTGCTGGTCAGCCGGGCAAAATGCTGGCGCTTGAAATGGGTGGCAATAACCCGATGGTTATCTCGGATAACTACGGCGACCTAGATGCGACGGTTTATACCATCATCCAATCGGCTTTCATCAGTGCAGGTCAGCGCTGTACTTGTGCACGTCGTCTTTACATTCCATTTGGCGACAAGGGTGATGCCGTCATTACTAAGCTGGTGGAAGCGACACTCAATATTAGAGTCGGCCAACCATTTGCAGAACCTGCGCCATTTATGGGACCACAGATTTCGGTCGCGGCAGCTAAATTCATTCTGGATGCACAAGCAAACCTACAAGCACTTGGTGGAGAAAGCTTGATTGAAGCGAAAGCAGGCGAAGCGGCATTTGTTTCTCCAGGAATTATTGATGTGACGAACATTGCTGAACTGCCAGATGAAGAGTACTTCGGTCCACTTCTGCAAGTTGTGCGCTACGAAGGGCTAGAGAAAGCGGTAGAACTGGCTAACGATACACGCTTTGGCCTTTCTGCGGGTCTGGTTTCAACCGACGACCAAGAGTGGGAATACTTCGTGGACCACATTCGTGCCGGCATCGTGAACCGCAACCGCCAGCTAACGGGCGCAAGTGGTGATGCACCATTTGGTGGTCCGGGTGCATCGGGCAACCTACGTCCAAGTGCTTACTACGCAGCAGACTACTGTGCGTATCCAATGGCATCAATGGAAGGACAAGAGACGGTCTTGCCTGCCACATTGAGTCCGGGTGTAAGCCTGTAATAGAGAAAAACGAAGCGGTGACAAAGTATCGCCGCTTCTCTCTGCCGGAGCTATTTACCAAGTTAGGATTCTGGTAAGCGCGCTGGCAAACGCCAAAGGCGAGCTTAAGACTCTCCAGTGCGTGTTGACTGACTGGCACTTATGCCACACATACCGTCACAGGTTGATGACCGCTCGTTCGTGATTCTGGACAGCCTCCGGGCTGTGAACGAGCGGTCAACTTCTCTTACCCCTAACTCTACATTGCATAACAAGGAGTCGTTATGACGCCCGATGTGTTATTTGAATCGCTATGGCAAAATTACATTAAACGTCTTTGTCCTTCCGCTGCTAAAGTCCATCAACTTCTTCAAGAAGATGAGCCTCTGATTAATGACCATATTGCTCTACGTACGTTTAATGTCGATCCCCTAGGCATTGAAACGTTAGCGAAGCCATTCTTGGCGGTGGGCTACAAAGCCTGTGGTGACTACGTATTTGAAAGCAAAAAGCTGGTAGCAAAACATTTTGAGCACCCAGATCCAAAACAACCAAAAGTCTTCATCAGTGAGTTGAAAGTGGATGAGTGCTCACCAGAGCTACAAGCCATTGTTCATAAATTGGTAGATCAGGTTGATGCTTCTAAACTGACCGGCAGTGATTTCTTATACGGCGGACGTTTGTGGAACCTCAGCTATACTGACTTCCAAACCTTGGCGAAAGAGAGTGAATACGCTTCTTGGCTTGCTGCGCACGGTTACGGAGCTAACCACTTCACAGTGAGCGTTAATCAACTCAACCAGCATCAAGAAGTGAAGCAAGTGAACGACTACCTACGCACTGCTGGTTTCACCATCAACGAGAATGGCGGTGAAGTAAAAGGCACGCCAGAGGTGCTACTAGAGCAATCATCGACCATGGCAGACAAAGTGCCAGTGAGCTTTACTGAAGGTGTTGAGGTGATTCCTGGTGGCTTCTATGAGTTTGCTAAGCGCTATCCAATGGATAACGGTGAGTTGTACCCAGGATTTGTGGCTGCATCGGCAGATAAGATCTTCGAAAGCACCAACGGCTAAAGAAGAGGCTACGCCCTCTAGATGCCGGAACGCTTCGCTGCGGGAGGTTTTAACTCTCGGAATCTGAGAGGGCTATATCTCGAAGGACGAAGTCCGATCTCGGAACGCAGTGTTCCCAATTCTCGGCTCTTTGTTTTCCGTTCCTGATTCCCAAAAAACAAAAAAGCCACCAAACTTGCATTTGGTGGCTTTTAAATTTTTTAAACGTTAATCGAGATTAACGAGTCCCGTAAACAACGATAGTTTTACCGTGCGCAGAAATTAGGTTCTGCTCTTCTAGCATCTTCAAGATACGACCTACTGTTTCACGAGAACAGCCAACGATTTGGCCGATTTCTTGACGAGTGATCTTGATTTGCATGCCGTCTGGGTGCGTCATCGCATCTGGCTGTTTAGCAAGGTTCAGAAGAGTCTGAGCGATACGACCAGTTACGTCTAGGAACGCTAGGTCACCCACTTTTTGGCTAGTAACTTGTAGACGACGAGCCATTTGCGCAGAAAGACGCATTAGGATGTCTGGGTTAACTTGGATAAGTTGACGGAATTTCTTGAAAGAAATCTCAGCCACTTCACAAGGAGATTTAGCGCGAACCCAAGCTGTACGCTCTTGGTCTTCTTCGAATAGACCAAGTTCACCAATGAAGTCGCCCTGGTTTAGGTAAGAAAGGATCATTTCCTTACCTTCTTCGTCTTTGATAAGAACCGCAACAGAACCTTTAACGATGTAGTACAAAGTTTCTGCTTTTTCGCCCGCGTGAATTAGCGTGCTTTTTGATGGGTACTTATGAATATGACAGTGTGAAAGAAACCACTCTAATGTTGGGTCGGTTTGAGGTTTACCTAGAACCATAATATCTCACTTCCTCTGCAGGGTACGCTTGCGCTATCCATATTTTAGCTAAGCCTGAATTGGCCTACTAGAATAAGAGCACTTTTTATATGCTGCAAGCTCTCTTGTGTTTCGGTTAGAAATAGTATCCTTTTTCGAAAACGATTTCTTGATTTTAATCGTGCCATCATTGAGATTTTGTAAGCAAAACTGTGCACATGATCACGGTATGAAAAGTAAACACTACGATGGCAAGGTTTTTAGCCAATTTTCCCTGTTTCGATAAGTTGCTGCAGAATCGGCCTTACTATGAGCTCCATTGCAAAGCTCATCTTACCGCCCGGTACCACAATAGTATTGTGGCGAGACATGAATGAACCATCAATCATTGCCAGTAAATAAGGAAAGTCGACATTCTTTATGCCGCGAAGGCGTATGACAACAAAACTCTCGTCTAAACTTGGGATGCCTTTGGCATTGAGTGGGTTGGATGTATCCACCGTTGGGACACGCTGAAAGTTGATGTGCGTTCGAGAGAACTGCGGGGTGATGTAGTTTAGGTAGTCATCCATTGAGCGCACGATCGAATCCATGACCGCTTCTCTTGAGTGGCCACGATCGCGCGTGTCACGAACGAACTTTTGAATCCATTCTAAGTTGACGATTGGCACCATGCCAATTAGAAAGTCGACGTGACGTGCCACATTGACATCGCCATCCACCACGCCACCATGCAAGCCTTCGTAGAACAAGACATCACTGTTTTCTGGCAGATCTTGCCAAGGTGTAAAGGTGCCCGGCATTTGGTTATATGGGACCGCTTCATCAAAGGTGTGCAGATAACGGCGCACGCTGCCAGTGCCATCTTCACCAAACTGACGAAAGAACTCTTCTAACCCCGGAAAGTCATTGGCTTGTGGACCAAAGTAACTGATGTGTTTGCCTTGCTCGCGGGCTTTACGGATTTCGACGTCCATTTCTGGACGAGTAAAACGGTGAAAGCTATCGCCTTCGACCCATGCAGGTTTGACGTTCATCATATTGAACATCTTGCGGAAGGCTTCAGATGTGGTGGTGGTACCGGCACCGGATGAACCAGTAACCGCAATGATTGGATGTTTAGCTGACATGACAAACCTTGTCGAAAATTACTTACCTGTAAAGTGCAGCATGCGTATGCTGCACGGTCGATAACCCACTATAGCACGTAACAAGCCCTTGTCATCGAGTGGGATACGGTAAAATGTGAAGGGTCTAAAACTTTGCTTTTAATTGAATATCTACTGTTTCATGTAGCTCAGAAAAGACGATGATTGCTTCACCTTTTTCTAATTGGTATTTGACCTGATCGATTTTACTTTGCAGTGAAACTTCGACCGAGCCATAGTCGGTGCCTTCACGTAGTACGAATTCACGAATCAAATTTTCCAGCGTTTCTGGCGCGATGTCTTGCCAAGGGATGACCATAAATACCTCAAACTTTTATGATGTTTAAGCGCGCCTTGGGTTGGAGTCTGGCGCGCCTAAGTAGTTTACTGTGTTCGTGGCACGGATACAGCAGAAAGGTACTCCGCAGCGATACTTTCGTAATAAGCAGGTAGGGCTTCTTCTAACCAAAACTTTGGTTTGAGAGCGGTTCCCGTAAGAAAACCCACATGTCCCCCATGCTCATAAAGTCGGTAATCGATGTTATCTGGCAACACAAATTTCGGGATCACTTCTTCCGTCATAAACGGATCGTCTTTTGCGTGGATTATCAGCGTCGGTAGAGTGATCTGTTGCAGCTTGCTTAAGCCAGAACATTGATCGTAATAATCTTGTGCGTCTTTAAAGCCATGCAGAGGGGCTGTGATCAAGTCGTCGAACTCATACAAGCGAGTCACACGTTTGATCGAGTTATACGACAGTGCGAGTTCGCCTTGGATTAAGTCATGCTTTTGCAGTGCATTACGCTTTAGTGAAGAGAGTAAGTAACGTCGATAGACCTTCGAGAAGCCTTGCTCAATACGATTGGCACATGCCGCTAAATCAAGCGGTGCAGAGACAATCGTCGCGGCACTCAAGATCGGGTCGCCTTTGTACTTAGCTAAATAGTTCGCCAGCATGTTACCGCCGAGGGAGATCCCTACTGCGATTTTTGGATTGTTGGGGAACTGCTGATTGAGCTGCTCAAGAAAGAAACGAGCATCCGTTACTTCGCCAGAATGATAGGCGCGGGCTTTCTTGTTTGGCTTACCACTGCAACCACGAAAGTGCATCATCACTGAAAGCCAACCCGATTTAGAGAAGGCGTTCATCAAACCGTTCGCATACGGGCTGTAGAAGCAGCCTTCCAAGCCATGAAAGAGGACGAAGATTGGTTTGTTGCGTGCGGCTTCGGAATCTGGCTGCTGGGACCACGCCAAATCGAGGAAGTCACCATCCGGTGTATCGAGTGTTTGCCAAATAGGCGTAAACAGCGCTTTCTTGCGAATAAAGCGCGGTAATAGCGTCTGAAGGTGCGGGTTCTTAATCCCGGCGGCTGCGAAAAATTGTGTCATACCTAACTGCTCTTATATGGTCCTTCAATGTTCGCTGAAGAACTTATTAATATAATCCTTTATAGCTTTAGTATAGATATTTTACTGGTTTATGACTGATTTATGGATGCTGAATTTTTGGAACTGGAAGGGAAAACGCTTGTTGAAGGTGCTCACCACCGAGCTGCCGACAATATCTTAGCGTTAGTGGATCGCCATCGTTACTGACTAATTTTAATGAGTTGACGCAGTCAACGAGGTCGGATTGTTGCTGTTTTTCTAACTGCAGTTCGAACTGTAGTGCTTCGCGATAAAGGGCATCGTTGACTTGCGATTTTAGATGGCGACGTAACTCACGGTAGGAGTGCAGAAGGGTTTCGCTTCGACCAAGGCAACCTTGGACTAAATGCCAGTCCTGTTCTTGGAAAATAACTTGCTGCTCATCGAGCCATCTGAGCAGCAGTAGTAGATTCACATTGCCGTGATAGTTATTTTGCAACGACAAGCACGCTTCCTTCACTTCTCGCACACCATAAAATTGCAGACTGAACTGCCAAAGGTGTTCTAGGTTGAGAGTGTATTCTGCGTGCTCTTTTGTCATTGATTAAACTCTAGCTCCATCTGCTCTAACGTTTCTTGAGCAGACATCCATTCCATCTCTACGTCTTCAAGCTCAGATTTACTCGACGCTTGAAGTGCCAACACTTCGTTAAGTTTAGCCTTGTTTTCTGCTTCATACAGAGAGTTATCCGATAATTGCTCTTCTGCTGATGCCAATGCTTCGCCTAACTTATCCATTTTATTTTCTAACTGTGTCAGGGTTTTGCGAATTGGCGCTGTCTGTTTACGAAATTCTGCGTCACGTCGCTTCTGCTCTTTTTTTGCCGCAGCGCTGTTGTTGTTGTCTTTCTCTGGTTGTGCCGCTTGTGCTTCTTTACGCTCGGCTCTTTGTTGCTCTGTTAGCCACTTGTAGTAGTCATTGAGGTCACCATCAAATGGTGCGACTTGGCGGTCATGTACCAGATACAAGTCGTCCGTTGTTGCGCGCAGCAAGTAACGGTCGTGCGAAACAATGACCATCGCACCTTCAAAGGTTTGCAGTGCCATAGTCAATGCTTGGCGCATGTCCAAATCTAGGTGGTTTGTTGGTTCATCGAGTAGCAATAGGTTGGGTTTTTGCCACACAACTAATGCCAATACTAAACGCGCTTTTTCACCTCCAGAGAACGGTGCGACTTTCTCTAGCGCTTTATCACCTTGGAAGCCAAAGCTACCTAAGTAATCACGCAGTTGTTGTTCAGTTTGGTCTGGTGCAATCTGCATCATGTGTTGTAGCGGCGTTTCTTCTGGGTGCAGTGTTTCTAGTTGGTGCTGTGCGAAGTAACCGATCTTCACGCCTTGTGAGTAAGTGAGATCGCCGCCTTGCGCTTTTAGCTCACCAGACAACAGTTTGATCAAGGTTGATTTACCTGCGCCGTTACGACCAAGTAGACCAATACGACTGCCTGGGACCAGATTCAAGCGGATCTTTTCTAAGATCAGGTTGTCACCGTAACCTGCCGATACCTCATCCATCATCATGATTGGGTTTGGCAAAGCTGCTGGCTCGCGGAATTGAAAGTTAAACGGGTTGTCGAACTGTGCTGGCAGCACTTTTTCCATACGTTCTAGAGCTTTGATGCGGCTTTGTGCTTGGCGGGCTTTAGATGCTTTGTAACGGAAGCGGTCGATGTAGCTCTGCATGTGCGACATCTGTTTCTGTTGCTTCTCGAACATGGCTTGTTGCAACACCATTTTTTGCGCGCGCTGATTTTCAAACGACGAGTAGTTGCCTGTGTATTCGTTTAGCTGCTGGTTTTCGATGTGAATAATACGACCAACAATTGGATCCAAAAAGTCACGGTCGTGCGAGATAAGAACCAATGTGCCTGGATAGTTTTGTAACCAACGTTCCAGCCACATTACTGCATCTAAGTCCAAGTGGTTGGTTGGTTCGTCAAGTAACAGTAGGTCTGAACGACACAATAGCGCTTGAGCCAAGTTGAGGCGCATACGCCAGCCACCTGAGAACTGAGTCAGATTCCAGCTCATTTGTTCTTGGCTAAAGCCCAGACCGTCAAGCAGTTCGGCAGCACGCGCGCGAATACTGTAACCACCAATGGTTTCAATTTTTCCGTGGATCTCTGCAACCAACGTACCGTTGTCTTTTTCTTCGGCAATCATCAGTTGTTGCTCAAGACCGCGAAACTCTCGATCACCATCAATGACGTATTCAATTGCGCTGCGGTCTAGTGCGGGAGTTTCCTGCGCTACCCATGCCAATTCCCAATGTTGCGGTTGACTGAATGAGCCAGCGTCAATCGACAATTCGTCTTTCAGGAGTGCGAATAGAGTCGATTTACCGCAACCGTTTTTACCAACCAGACCCACTTTGTCGCCAGGGTGAATGGTTGCAGAAGCTTGGTCTAAAAGAGGTTTACCGCCACGCAGTAACTGAATATCTGAAAAGGTAATCATAGGGCTTTAGTTCACTTTGCGCAGCGCGCGTTTCTTCGTCATTTGTCTCGCGGTGAATAGTAGGGCTATTGGCGGGAAAAGTCGATCTCTGACCTTTAATTGCATTATGCTATACAAAAAAGTATAACAAACTGATAACGATAATTTTCCCTGAGAAATTAAAACAAGGACGACCATTTGGCTGTTGCAGCGTCTTATCCCCCAAGAGTTCTGGTGATTTATGCTCACCCTGAGCCGCAAAACTCCATTGCCAATCAAGTGATGATAAAAAAAATTCAATCACTTGATCACGTCACTGTGCATGATCTTTATGGTGCGTATCCTGATTTCTTTATTGATGTGAATTACGAACACGACCTGTTGATGACGCACGATGTGATCGTTTTTCATCATCCCCTCTATATGTATTCTTGCCCTGCGCTACTAAAAGAGTGGTTAGATCGCGTGCTAGGTAAAGGGTTTGCGTTTGGTGATGGCTGTGCACTTGAAGGTAAATATTGGCGTAGTGTTATCACCACGGGAGGCAAAGAAGATGCCTTTAGCCCACTTGGGTATAACAAATATCCATTAGAACAGATCTTACAACCTTTCGAGTTAACCGCTGCTCTTTGTCAAATGCACTGGATGGAACCTCTGGTGTTGTACTGGTCACGTAATGTCTCGGATATTGAGCGTTATCAGCATGCGGAACAATATCGTCAATGGCTGAACAACCCTTTGAATGAGTGGGGAGTACAAGGAGGTCATCATGGCGATAACCAGTGAGTTTCTTCAAAGCAGCGTGGTATTCCTTTCTGCTGCCGTCGTAGCAGTGCCGATTGCTCAGCGACTTGGTTTGGGCTCCGTGCTTGGCTACCTGATTGCTGGTGTTTTAATTGGTCCTTGGGGACTGGGTTTGATCAGCGATGTGGATGCGATTCTCCACTTTGCTGAACTTGGGGTGG
Organism: Vibrio sp. 10N.222.52.B12; assembly: GCF_002875385.1. Classification (NCBI taxonomy): domain Bacteria; kingdom Pseudomonadati; phylum Pseudomonadota; class Gammaproteobacteria; order Vibrionales; family Vibrionaceae; genus Vibrio; species Vibrio sp. 10N.222.52.B12. The sequence continues at coordinate 12,796 of NZ_MDAW01000170.1, forward strand.
TGTTGCTGCTGTTCTTAATTGGCTTGGAGTTAAACCCCAAAAAACTATGGCAAATGCGTGGACCAATACTTGGACTTGGGGGGGCTCAAGTCATTGTGACGACTGCCGTGATTGGCAGTATCGTCAGCCTGTTTGGTTTGAGCATGCAAGTGAGCTTAGTGATCGGCATGGGATTAGCACTCTCATCCACCGCGATTGCACTTAAAGTGATAGAAGAGCAAGGACAAGCCGGAACGGAAACCGGACAATCGGGCTTTGCGGTACTGTTATTCCAAGATATTGCTGTAATCCCAATGCTTGCCCTGTTGCCATTACTCGCTGGTGGCACCAGTGGCGGTGATTGGCTGGATGCCTTGTGGGTCTTAGCCTCGGTGATCGGTTTATTGATAGGTGGCCACTTTTTACTGCGCCCTTTATTTCGTTTTGTCGTGATGAGTGGTGTGCGTGAACTTTTCACCGTTGCTGCTCTTTTAGTGGTACTTGGCATTTCTGTCGCTATGCAAAAGCTGGGGCTGTCGATGGCACTCGGTACTTTCTTAGCGGGCGTACTGCTGGCGGAAAGTGAATATCGTCATGAGCTGGAAATCGCGATAGAACCTTTTAAAGGTCTGCTACTTGGCTTGTTCTTTATCGCTGTTGGTATGGCGGTGAACCTAGGGTTATTAGCATTGCAACCGTGGGCGATATTAGGTTCTGTGGTTGCTTTGGTCACCGTGAAAGGCTTGGTGCTCTACGTTCTGGCGCGTACTGCCCGAGTTCGAGCAAAGTCGCGTAGTCGTATGGCGGCGATTTTGAGCCAAGGTGGTGAGTTTGCGTTTGTGATTTTCACCGCGGCAAGCCAAGAAGGGATCTTAACCAAAGAGCAAGTTTCCTTCTTATTGGTTGTGGTGAGTTTGTCGATGGTGACGACGCCGCTGTTGCTCATGGGGCAAAAGAAGTGGTTTGCTCACACGCTCAATCAAGAAGAAGAGAGCGTGACGACCAATGTGGTGGATCGTCGACCGCGTGTGATCATTGCCGGCTTCGGTCGTTTTGGTCAGATTGTTGGGCGCTTGATGTATGCCAACAAGATCAAAGTCACGGTGCTAGAAAGTGATGCGAGCCAAATCCACTTGTTGCGTAAATACGGCTATAAGGTGTTTTACGGTGATGCGACTCAGATTGATTTGTTACGTGCCGCAGGTGCGGATAAAGCTGAAGCCTTAGTGATCTGTACGGATTCACCTGACGAAGTGATGGCGATTGTCGACATTTGTCGTGAGTACTTCCCGAATTTGAAGATCCTTGCGCGTGCACGCAGCCGTGTGGAAGCGTATCAGTTAATGAATCACGGTGTGCAAAACTACTCGCGTGAAACCTTTTTGGGCGCATTAGATCTAGGTCGCCAAGCGCTCGTAGAACTAGGCATGCATCCGTATCAAGCAAAGCGGGCAGAAGCACATTTTCGTAAACTAGATAATGCTATGCTCAAAGACTTATTGCCTCAACATAATGAGGATAAAGAACTTGCTCAACGCTCGAAAGAGGCACGCAAAGAACTAGAAGAAATCTTCGGTCGCGAAATGGAAAGCGATCAACAGTCGCCAAATCATTGGAAGTAGTACCCGCACGGTATTAAGCGGGAAAAGGAACAAAAGTGAAAGCCAAGAAACGTTTTATCGCGGGTGCAAGCTGCCCGCAGTGTAGCCAGCAAGATACGTTGCGCTGGTGGATTGAGAACAATATCGAGTTAGTTGAATGTGTAGATTGTGATTACACCGAGCAGCGTAAACCACAATCTGTAGAAAAAAATAAACACTCAGAACAAGAAATGATCGGGATTTTTAAGCCTGAGTAATTGAACTTCGTTAATTGATCCCCATAATACTACCATCTCGGTACTTAACCCCATTTTGGTTAAGTCAGTTAATCTCCCTGGAGTTAGTATGAAAATTGAAAAGAACGTTGTTGCAAGCCTTGCATACAAAGTAATGATGGAAGACGGTGTTGTTGTTGATCAATCAACAGCTGACGCGCCTCTTGATTACCTACACGGTCACAACAACCTAATCACTGGTCTTGAGAAAGAGCTAGAAGGTAAAGTGGCTGGCGACAAGTTTTCAGTAACAGTAGCTCCTGAAGATGCTTACGGCGATCACAACGACGCTCTAGTACAGCGCGTTCCTGCTGACGTATTCCAAGGTGTTGAGCAAATCGAAGTTGGCATGCGTTTCCTAGCAGACACTGACCAAGGTCCAATCCCTGTAGAAGTGACTGAAGTAGATGGCGACGAAGTTGTTGTAGACGGCAACCACATGCTAGCTGGCCAAACACTAACTTTCGAAGTTGAAGTTATGGCTACTCGTGAAGCAACAGCTGAAGAGATCGAACACGGTCACATCCACCAAGGTGGCGGTTGTTGTGGCGGTCACGACCATGACCACGAAGGCGGCTGCTGCGGTGGCGAAGAAAAAGCTGACGACCACGAATGCTGTGGCGGCGGCGGTTGCGGTTCTCACTAATCGCACGCTCTTCCTCTAGATAGCATTATCTAGAACAAGCTTTGAAAAGCGCAAGTTGAGGTTTCAACTTGCGCTTTTTGTTTATCTGGGGTGTAGTGCAAATCATACAAGGAATAACAGTTGGACAAAGCGATGACGAAACCTTTCTCGATTGCCATTCACGGTGGTGCAGGTACCATTTTGCGGGCACAGATGAGCGATGAACTGCAACAATCCATTTTGACGGATTTAGAAGCTGCGGTGAAAGCGGGTCATCAAATCTTAACAAAAGGTGGTGAAGCCTTAGATGCGGTCGTTGCTGCGGTAAAAGTGCTAGAAGACTCCCCTAATTTCAATGCAGGCAAAGGCTCGGTTCTTACCCATAATGAAATGGTAGAAATGGACGCCTCTGTAATGGATGGTAGAAACCAAGCGGCAGGTGCTGTTGCCGGTGTTCGTCATATTAAGAATCCCATTGAACTCGCTCGTGATGTAATGAAAAACAGCAACCATGTGCTGTTAGTTGGCGAGGGCGCTGAGAAATTTGCTTTCGAACAAGGCCACGAGTACACCGAGCAAGATTACTTCTTCACTGATCGTCGCTATGAACAACTGATTTCTATGCGCGAGAAAGGCTTGTTTGCTCTTTCCGAGTCCCGTTACCCAGATGACCGTAAACACGGTACGGTTGGTGCGGTTGCATTGGACCAACAAGGCAACTTAGCGGCAGCAACCAGCACTGGCGGTGTGACCAACAAGAAATACGGTCGTGTGGGAGATTCCGCTCTGATTGGGTGCGGCACGGTGGCAGAGAATGGTGTTGTTGCGGTTTCCACTACAGGTGTCGGCGAGTTCTTTATCCGTAAACGAGTGGCGGAAGATGTCGCAGCGCGCATGCGTTATTTGCAAGAAAACGTCCACACGGCTTGTGAACATATCATCCAAGGTGAACTTAAAGAGATGGGCGGAGAGGGCGGTCTAATTGCCATCGATGCACAAGGTGAGTTGCACTTTGCGATGAACAGTTCTGGTATGTATCGAGCAGGGATCAACACTCAAGGTGAGTTGAGCGTAAACATTTACTCTGACGAGTAGCGATTCGCTTTCTCAAAGACAACAAAGCCCAGATAAGAGTCTGGGCTTTGTGTTATTTACTGCACTAGGATTCGGATGAATCAGTAGTGCGGTGGTGGTGTTTCTTCTGATGGATCGGCCAAATTCGACGAATCCATATTCTTCACTTTACCTACCACGTATTTCATCTGATCGAGCATCTTGGTGATTTGCAGTTGCTGCTGTGACAAGGCACCGTTCAGATCTTCAATCGTCTGTTCTTGGAACGCAAGCTGACACTCTAAGTCATTAATGCGAGCTTCCAATTGCTGAATAAGTTTTTCTGTCATGATCCGTTCTCTAGCTGCCAAGCTTGGGCAATGCCCGCAGAAGTGGCAGTAATTATACGTTGCTTGGAATCAAAGGCTGCATCATACACGACCGCGCGAGGAGGGCGAGTATCTTTTTTCGGCTCGACTTCAAATCTATCCACTCGTTTACCTGTGTGAGTATCCCAAACCATCACGCGTCCTGAAGGCGTTCCTGTAACTAATAAGCTGCCATCGTCTGAGAATCTAGCCGTGGAGAATATCAACTGACGAGACCAACTGCTTAGCTGTGTCACTTCTTCTCCAGTTTCTAAGTCCCAGATGATGGCTTGATTACCGCCATCGGACGTCATGGCCAGTGTCCCATCACGTTGAAGCGCGACTCTTACCACGCGTTGCTCGTGTTCAAAGCTGCGCAGTACTTGGCCTGTTTCGGTATCCCATAAGTAAGCTTTGTAATCATTTCCACCCGTTAGAGCGAAACGCCCGTTGGGCGAGATAGCGACAGAATTGACTTTTTCTTGGTGTGCAAGGAACTCTAGCCTACGACCAGTGACTAAGTTGACGTGAATCGCTTTACCGTTGGACAGGCCAAGCAACACTTGTTCTCCGTTGCTGGTGATATCAACGTCTCGAATTAGCGCGTCATCGATAGACCAAAGTCCTTCGGCTTGAGTCCATCCGAGATCCCATACTGCGAAGTTCATTTGGCTTGCAGTGACGGCATAGCGGCCATTGTCCGAAATGCGAATATGGGAGACCACATTCGAAGCTTGATCGAGTTCACCCAGCTTTGCGAGTTGTTTGTTTTGCTCCAAATCCCAAAGAACCAACTGGTGCTCTTTGGAGTACAGCAGTGCAAATCGGCCATCTCGACTGAGCGCAAAGCTGGTGGAACCTTGTGGTTCGAGTGACCAACGTTGAACGTCATGATCGGTAAAAAAGCATCCATTTAACGTGGTGATGACAATTAAATATAGGAATAAATGAGAAATTCTTTGCATCACATCTAATAATCCGGTTTGTGTCTTAAGACATATAGCTAGTATATTGGTATAACGATTGTCTTCACTAGTCTCATCGAAGATTTGTGCACAACAACCAGTGGCTAAGCCATTATTGGGAGAATTTAATGAAATCAGTTTTAAAAGTGTCGCTACTTGCTGCAACAGTAATGCTAGCGGTAGGTTGTCAAAAAGAAGAAACAAAACCAGAAGCAGCACCTCAAGCAGAACAAGTTCAAGCAGAAACTGGTAAAGCAGTTCACTTTAAAACCGACGATGACAAAGCGGCGTACGCGATCGGTGTTTCATTTGCTAACTACCTGAGCACGAGTATCGATAAGCCAAGCGAAATCGGTATCGACCTAAACAAAGACCTAGTTCTTAAAGGTATCGAAGACGTATTCAAAGACAAAGCTGCGCTAAACGAGGAAGAAACTCGTGCTGCTCTAGAGTCTCTAGATAAGCGTGTTGCTGAGAAGATGCAAAAGCAAGCCGCTGAAAAAGCGGCTGAAGCGAAGAAAGCAGGTGATGACTTCCGTGCTGAGTTCGAAAAGCAAGAAGGCGTAGTTAAGACAGATTCTGGCCTACTTTACCAAGTAATCACGCCTGCTGAAGGTGAGAAGCCAAAAGACACTGATACGGTTCAAGTACACTACAAAGGTACTCTGATCGACGGTACTCAGTTCGACAGTTCTTACGATCGTGGTGAGCCAGCAACGTTCCCACTAAACCGCGTTATCCCTGGTTGGACTGAAGGTGTTCAGCTAATGCCTGTAGGCTCTAAGTTCAAATTTGTTATCCCGCCAGAGCTAGCATACGGTGATCAAGACACACCAAGCATCCCAGCTAACTCAACGCTTGTATTCGAAGTTGAACTACTAAAAGTTGAGAACGATCAAGCTGCTAAGTAATAACAGACAGCGATAACTCGATGAAAAAAGGCCCGTTTTACGGGCCTTTTTTGTTCTAGGTCACTAGTTGATGAGTTTGCTAGGTTGCCTTTCAAATTTTCTGATAAACTTACACCAATTTGTTGATTTTTCGCTCGGAGGCTTATGACAACTACAGAAACAATAAATGCGGAGATGTTGCTCGAAATGGAATCTGTCAACGTGATGCCATTTTCTGAGCACGATAAAATCATCTTGAGATCTTACGAAGCGGTCGTGGACGGCATCGCCAGTTTGATTGGTCCCTTTTGTGAGATCGTTCTTCACTCTCTTGAAGATCTCAATACCTCTGCAATCAAAATCGCCAATGGTGAAAACACTGGCCGTCAAGTCGGTTCTCCGATTACCGACTTAGCGTTAAAGATGTTGAAAGACATTGAAGGCTCTGAACGTAACTTCTCACGTTCGTACTTCACCCGTGCAAAAGGTGGTGTACTCATGAAGTCGATCACCGTTGCTATTCGCAATGGTGAAAACCGAGTGATTGGCCTGCTTTGTATTAATGTCAACCTTGATGCGCCGTTCTCTCAAGTGCTGCAATCTTTTATGCCGACACAAGAAGCAAAAGAGGCGGCGTCTTCAGTAAACTTCGCCAGCGATGTTGAAGAACTTGTCGATCAAACCGTTGAGCGCACGATTGAAGAAATCAATGCAGACAAATCGGTATCGAACAATACGAAAAACCGTCAGATCGTCATGGAATTGTACGATAAAGGTATCTTCGATATTAAAGACGCCATCAACCGCGTTGCCGATCGTCTAAACATTTCTAAGCATACGGTTTACCTTTATATTCGTCAGCGTAAAACTGAGGACGAATAAGCGTGAGTGGATTAACTTACACGCTAGTGGTGAACGGTCCGGTTTACGGCAGCCAATCGGCACGCAGTGCATACCAATTTGCTAAAGCAGTCATTGAACAAGGGCACACTCTAGTGAGTGTGTTCTTTTATCAAGACGGCGTCACCAATGGTACAGCTCTGAGCGTGCCCGCCAATGATGAGTTTGACCTAGCTAAAGCATGGCAATCACTCGCACAGCAACACGATGTTCGTTTGGAAACGTGTGTGGCAGCGGCTTTACGTCGCGGTATCATCAGCGAAGATGAAGCCAATCAACATGGTCTTGAGCAGAACAACCTAGCGACAGGGTTCGAACAAGCCGGTTTGGGCAGCTTAGCCGAAGCTATGTTAACGCAAGATAGAGTGGTGCAGTTTTGAGTCAGTTAACTTACCTATTTCGTAGCGCACCTCATGGTAGTAATGCGGGGCGTGAAGGTGTAGATGCGCTGCTAGCGGCGTCGGCGTACTGTGAAGACATCACCGTCTTATTTGTTGGTGATGGTGTCTACCAGTTACTGCTTGGACAGGAGCCAAATGGCATCTTAAGCAAAGACTACGCACCAATGCTAAAGCTGTTCGACTTGTACGATATTGAGCAAGTGTTTGTTTGTGCTGATTCGCTTGCCGAGCGTGGCTTGGCTCAAGCCGATTTAGTCATTGATGCCGAGTCTCTAAATACCGAGCAACTCAAAGCTAAACTGCAACAAGCTAGCAAACTGCTGTCATTCTGAGGAAGCCATGTTACATATCATCAAATCCGTAGCAGCATTAGACGATGCAATGGCACTGTACAGTGAGCAAGATGATGTCTTGCTGATTGAAGAGGCGGTTTATGCCGCTAACCCTCAACATAAAGCATTTACAAAGGTAAAAGGCCCCGCTGTGTTTGCTTTACAGAGTGATATCGAAGCTCGCGGAATCACCAATCGTATAAGCCCGTCTATTACCGTTATAAACTATTCAGGTTTTGTCGAACTCACGACAAAACAGGCGAAATCTCTGACTTGGGATTAGCCCTTTATTCCTGTCGATTGAGCTTTACGGACGAATTACCCTAATTGAACAAAAAAGATCCGTATATTTCTTGACACACCTCTCACTGCTGCATAGAATTTTGCGTCCCTAACTGCCAAGAGTCGTTAGGGATAGATTTTTCACAAAGCTTACTTTCAAGTAAATCAGGAGCTAGTTAATGGCAACTATTAACCAGTTGGTACGTAAGCCACGTGCAAAGCAAGTTGTTAAAAGCAACGTGCCTGCACTAGAAGCGTGCCCACAAAAACGTGGTGTATGTACTCGTGTTTACACAACTACACCTAAAAAACCTAACTCAGCACTTCGTAAAGTTTGTCGTGTACGTCTGACAAACGGCTTCGAAGTTACATCGTACATCGGCGGTGAAGGTCACAACCTTCAAGAGCACAGTGTTGTACTAATCCGTGGCGGTCGTGTAAAAGACCTTCCGGGTGTACGTTACCACACTGTTCGCGGTGCACTTGACTGTGCTGGCGTTAACGACCGTAAACAAGGTCGTTCTAAGTACGGTGTGAAGCGTCCTAAGTCTTAATGGATTCCGTTAAGTAAGGCCAAACACTAAATTATTTTTAATTTTTTGAAAAAACTGAAAAGTTTTGGATAAAACCTGAAGAAGACAACGGAGAAAATCCATGCCACGTCGTCGCGTCATTGGTCAGCGTAAGATCCTTCCAGATCCAAAGTTCAAATCTGAACTGCTGGCAAAATTCGTTAACATCCTAATGGTTGACGGTAAAAAATCTACTGCAGAGAAAATTGTTTACACTGCACTAGATTCTATGGCTGAAAAGTCTGGTAAAGACCACTTAGCTATTTTTGAAGAAGCTCTTGAAAATGTTCGCCCAGCGGTAGAAGTTAAATCTCGCCGTGTAGGTGGTTCAACTTACCAAGTACCTGTAGAAGTTCGTCCGGTTCGCCGTAACGCACTTGCTATGCGTTGGTTGGTTGAAGCTGCGCGTAAGCGTGGTGAAAAATCTATGGCTCAACGCCTAGCTGCTGAAATGCTAGACGCGTCTGAGAACAAAGGTACTGCGGTTAAGAAACGTGAAGACGTTCACCGCATGGCTGACGCAAACAAAGCGTTCGCACATTACCGTTGGTAATACCTTTTCAGTGCTGCAAGGTTCCTTGCAGCACTTCTTTAGTTCCTATGCCTATGCTAGGAACTATTGCTATATCTAGGGGATAGCATTTTTAGCTATAGCAATAGTCCCTATCTCTAAGTTAAGAGGATTCAATCGTGGCTCGCAAAACTCCTATTGAGCGCTACCGTAATATCGGTATCTGTGCTCACGTAGATGCTGGTAAAACAACCACTACTGAACGTATTTTGTTCTACACTGGTCTGTCTCATAAAATCGGTGAAGTTCACGATGGCGCAGCAACCATGGACTGGATGGAGCAGGAGCAGGAACGTGGTATCACTATCACTTCTGCTGCAACTACTACTTTCTGGCGTGGTATGGAAGCACAATTCCAAGAGCACCGCGTAAATATCATTGATACCCCTGGACACGTTGACTTTACTATCGAAGTAGAGCGTTCTCTGCGCGTACTTGATGGTGCAGTTGTTGTGTTCTGTGGTTCATCTGGTGTTGAACCTCAGTCTGAAACTGTATGGCGTCAAGCTGACAAGTACCACGTTCCACGTATGGTATTTGTAAACAAGATGGACCGTGCAGGTGCAGACTTCCTACGCGTTGTGGACCAAATTAAAAACCGTCTTGGTGCGAATCCTGTTCCAATCCAACTGAACGTTGGTGCAGAAGATGATTTCCGTGGTGTTATCGACCTTATCAAGATGAAAATGATCAACTGGAATGAAGCCGACCAAGGCATGTCGTTCACATACGACGAAATTCCAGCAGACATGCAAGAGCTTGCTGAAGAATGGCGCAACAACCTAGTTGAAGCGGCAGCGGAAGCAACTGAAGAGCTAATGGACAAGTACCTTGAAGAGGGTGAACTGTCTGAAGCTGAGATCAAACAAGCTCTACGTACTCGTACACTAAACAACGAAATCGTACTGGCTACTTGTGGTAGTGCGTTCAAAAACAAAGGTGTTCAAGCAGTACTAGACGCAGTGATCGAATTCTTGCCGTCGCCAGTTGATGTTCCTGCAATTAAAGGCATCGACGAAAGAGAGAACGAAGTTGAGCGTCACGCAGACGACAACGAACCGTTCTCAGCACTAGCATTCAAGATCGCGACTGACCCATTCGTGGGCACGCTAACTTTCATGCGCGTTTACTCAGGTGTTGTGAACTCAGGTGATGCAGTTTACAACTCAGTAAAAGACAAGAAAGAGCGTTTCGGTCGTATCGTACAGATGCATGCGAACAAGCGTGAAGAAGTTAAAGAAGTTCGCGCTGGTGATATCGCAGCTGCTATCGGTCTGAAAGACGTTACAACAGGTGACACGCTATGTGACCAGAACCACAAAGTGATTCTAGAGCGCATGGAGTTCCCTGATCCGGTAATTCAGATCGCGGTAGAGCCTCGCTCTGTTGCCGATCAAGAGAAGATGGGTATTGCACTAGGTAAACTAGCGGCAGAAGATCCATCATTCCGCGTAGAAACGGACGACGAAACAGGTCAGATACTGATCTCTGGTATGGGTGAGCTTCACCTAGATATTATCGTTGATCGTATGAAACGTGAATTCAGCGTTGACTGTAATGTTGGTAAACCTCAGGTTGCGTACCGTGAAACAATCCGTGGCAACGCGGAAGTTGAAGGTAAATTTGTACGTCAATCTGGTGGTCGTGGTCAGTATGGTCACGTATGGATCAAACTGGAGCCATCTGAACCTGGCGAAGGTTTTGTCTTTGTTGACGAAATTGTGGGTGGTGTTGTTCCTAAGGAATACATCAACTCGGTAGCGAAAGGTATCGAAGAGCAAATGAACAGCGGTGTTCTAGCGGGTTATCCTGTATTAGATATTAAAGCCACTCTGTTTGATGGTTCTTACCACGATGTTGACTCTAACGAGATGGCGTTTAAGATCGCTGGCTCGATGGCATTCAAGAAGGGTTCATTAGAAGCACAGCCTGTTCTTCTTGAGCCAATGATGAATGTTGAAGTAACTACTCCTGAAGATTGGATGGGTGATGTTGTTGGTGACCTTAACCGCCGTCGCGGTATGATCGAAGGTATGGACGATGGTGTGGCTGGTATTAAGATCATCCGCGCTCAAGTACCACTATCTGAGATGTTTGGTTACGCAACGGACCTACGTTCTGCAACTCAAGGCCGTGCGTCTTACTCTATGGAGTTTAACGAGTACGCTGAAGTACCGAAAAACTTCGCAGATAAAATCATTGCAGACCGTGGTTACTAATTAAAACGCTTTGAGCTGAAAAAAAGTCCAGCTTTTTTTAAAGATCAATGCGTCCAAATATTGCGCTAACAGGCGTTGGCGCATAAAATAACAATTTCTGGCGCGTCGGGATCAATAATGATCACGGCGAATCATAACTAGGAAGGAACACGATTGTGTCTAAAGAAAAATTTGAACGTGTAAAACCGCACGTAAACGTTGGTACTATCGGCCACGTTGACCACGGTAAAACAACTCTAACTGCAGCTATCTGTACAACACTTGCT
>NZ_MDAW01000171.1:0-3110 GCF_002875385.1 Vibrio sp. 10N.222.52.B12
GTAGCTAACATAGCTCTTTAACAATTTGGAAAGCTGACAAAGTAATCTTTAAGATTACTTGTAAAGTTCTCAATGTTTGTCTTTATGACAAACACCAAAAAACACATTCAAGTGTTCTTGGGAATATCACTTTTAAAGTGATTATTCGAAATTGAGTCCGGCAAAATCGAAATGTCTCTCGCTCATTCAAATAATGAGAGACAACTTTGGTGATTTGAACATCAACTCGAAACTCCTTCGGGTTGTATGGTTAAGTGACTAAGCGTACACGGTGGATGCCTTGGCAGTCAGAGGCGATGAAGGACGTATTAACTTGCGATAAGCCCAGATTAGGTAGTAAAAACCACTTGAGTCTGGGATTTCCGAATGGGGAAACCCACTAGCATAAGCTAGTATCGCTGCGTGAATACATAGCGCAGCGAGGCGAACCGGGGGAACTGAAACATCTAAGTACCCCGAGGAAAAGAAATCAACCGAGATTCCGAAAGTAGCGGCGAGCGAAATTGGACTAGCCCTTAAGCTTTATATGCGTTAGACGAACGGTCTGGAAAGTCCGGCAATAAAGGGTGATAGCCCCGTAGTTGACAACGCACATTCAGTGAAATCGAGTAGGGCGGGACACGTGATATCCTGTCTGAATATGGGGGGACCATCCTCCAAGGCTAAATACTACTGACTGACCGATAGTGAACCAGTACCGTGAGGGAAAGGCGAAAAGAACCCCTGTGAGGGGAGTGAAATAGAACCTGAAACCGTGTACGTACAAGCAGTAGGAGCACCTTCGTGGTGTGACTGCGTACCTTTTGTATAATGGGTCAGCGACTTATATTCAGTGGCAAGGTTAACCATCTAGGGGAGCCGTAGCGAAAGCGAGTGTTAACTGCGCGACTTAGTCGCTGGATATAGACCCGAAACCAGGTGATCTAGCCATGGGCAGGTTGAAGATTGAGTAACATCAATTGGAGGACCGAACCGACTAATGTTGAAAAATTAGCGGATGACTTGTGGCTAGGGGTGAAAGGCCAATCAAACCTGGAGATAGCTGGTTCTCCCCGAAAGCTATTTAGGTAGCGCCTCGGACGAATACTACTGGGGGTAGAGCACTGTTAAGGCTAGGGGGTCATCCCGACTTACCAACCCTTTGCAAACTCCGAATACCAGTAAGTACTATCCGGGAGACACACGGCGGGTGCTAACGTCCGTCGTGGAGAGGGAAACAACCCAGACCGCCAGCTAAGGTCCCAAATTATTACTAAGTGGGAAACGATGTGGGAAGGCTCAGACAGCCAGGATGTTGGCTTAGAAGCAGCCATCATTTAAAGAAAGCGTAATAGCTCACTGGTCGAGTCGGCCTGCGCGGAAGATGTAACGGGGCTAAGTAATAAACCGAAGCTGCGGCAATGAAGTTTTACTTCATTGGGTAGGGGAGCGTTCTGTAAGCCGTTGAAGGTGTGTTGTAAAGCATGCTGGAGGTATCAGAAGTGCGAATGCTGACATGAGTAACGATAAAGGGGGTGAAAAACCTCCTCGCCGGAAGACCAAGGGTTCCTGTCCAACGTTAATCGGGGCAGGGTAAGTCGACCCCTAAGGCGAGGCCGAAAGGCGTAGTCGATGGGAAACGGGTTAATATTCCCGTACTTCTTACAATTGCGATGGGGGGACGGAGAAGGCTAGGTGGGCCTGGCGACGGTTGTCCAGGTTCAAGTGCGTAGGCTGAAGAGTTAGGTAAATCCGGCTCTTCTTAAGGCTGAGACACGACGTCGAGCTACTACGGTAGTGAAGTCATTGATGCCATGCTTCCAGGAAAAGCCTCTAAGCTTCAGATTGTAAGGAATCGTACCCCAAACCGACACAGGTGGTCGGGTAGAGAATACCAAGGCGCTTGAGAGAACTCGGGTGAAGGAACTAGGCAAAATGGTACCGTAACTTCGGGAGAAGGTACGCTCTTGATGGTGAAGTCCCTCGCGGATGGAGCTGACGAGAGTCGCAGATACCAGGTGGCTGCAACTGTTTATTAAAAACACAGCACTGTGCAAAATCGTAAGATGACGTATACGGTGTGACGCCTGCCCGGTGCCGGAAGGTTAATTGATGGGGTTAGACTTCGGTCGAAGCTCTTGATCGAAGCCCCGGTAAACGGCGGCCGTAACTATAACGGTCCTAAGGTAGCGAAATTCCTTGTCGGGTAAGTTCCGACCTGCACGAATGGCGTAATGATGGCCACGCTGTCTCCACCCGAGACTCAGTGAAATTGAAATCGCTGTGAAGATGCAGTGTACCCGCGGCTAGACGGAAAGACCCCGTGAACCTTTACTACAGCTTGGCACTGAACATTGACCCTACATGTGTAGGATAGGTGGGAGGCTTTGAAGCACAGTCGCTAGATTGTGTGGAGCCGTCCTTGAAATACCACCCTTGTAGTGTTGATGTTCTAACGTCGACCCCTTATCGGGGTTGCGGACAGTGCCTGGTGGGTAGTTTGACTGGGGCGGTCTCCTCCCAAAGAGTAACGGAGGAGCACGAAGGTGGGCTAATCACGGTTGGACATCGTGAGGTTAGTGCAATGGCATAAGCCCGCTTGACTGCGAGAATGACAATTCGAGCAGGTGCGAAAGCAGGTCATAGTGATCCGGTGGTTCTGTATGGAAGGGCCATCGCTCAACGGATAAAAGGTACTCCGGGGATAACAGGCTGATACCGCCCAAGAGTTCATATCGACGGCGGTGTTTGGCACCTCGATGTCGGCTCATCACATCCTGGGGCTGAAGTCGGTCCCAAGGGTATGGCTGTTCGCCATTTAAAGTGGTACGCGAGCTGGGTTTAGAACGTCGTGAGACAGTTCGGTCCCTATCTGCCGTGGGCGTTGGAAGATTGAAGGGGGCTGCTCCTAGTACGAGAGGACCGGAGTGGACGAACCTCTGGTGTTCGGGTTGTGTCGCCAGACGCATTGCCCGGTAGCTAAGTTCGGAATCGATAACCGCTGAAAGCATCTAAGCGGGAAGCGAGCCCTGAGATGAGTCTTCCCTGATACTTTAAGTATCCTAAAGGGTTGTTCGAGACTAGAACGTTGATAGGCAGGGTGTGTAAGCGTTGTGAGGCGTTGAGCTAAC
>NZ_MDAW01000172.1:0-5721 GCF_002875385.1 Vibrio sp. 10N.222.52.B12
CACACCTTAACGCGGCGTTATATGCCATTTGAATATCATCAACTCAATGAAGAATTAAACTGAGATCTGTATCTCTAACTCAATATATAGACTGGTATATTGTTATTGGCTTCAAAGCAATATGAGCTAATCAAGGAGAAAAAGCATGAGTGAACAAAAGTGTACAGAGTGTCATGGCAGTGGTGTCGGCTCTGCTAACAGTGGTACTCAAAAAGAGTTTGAAGATAGTGGTTTTAACTATGAGCCGCTTGAGTGTCAGCATTGTGGTGGTTCAGGAATCGAACCTTAGCATGCTATCGCACGTTCAAATTTAGACGGTCTGAAAAAGCGAGTCATAATAAGGTATCTACCAACTCACAGAGGTACTCATTGTGACTCTAACCATTGACCCAGTATTAGAGACAGTTTGGTTCTATTCCCCTGATTCGGATAACTGTAGTCACATTTCTTTTTCTGAACTTGGCTCGGTAGGCGTGTATATCGCTGAAAATGAACTTTTAAAATATCACTCTATTACTGTCTAGGAGACCGGCAACCAGGCATATAACAAACTGTTTAAGAGTGATTCGCAACGCGTGGCATTTTTACTATGCGTTGCGTCTAGTGTTTAAGGTGGCATGCGGGAGCTTCGGGATTGCGTTGCTCACACCTTAACAGGGCGTTATAGCTCAGGTCAGATTTACTGCTCCAAAAATTATAGCTACGTTAATCACGTATAGTTTTGCTATCTATACGTTACTTGCGTATACTTTGCGTATGAAAAGTGTATTTGTCGAATCAACCATATTTGAAAAGTACCGTAATGAATATCTCAGCGATGATGAGTTTAGGCTTTTTCAAGCTGAGTTAATGTCTAACCCGAAGCAGGGTGACGTTATTCAAGGTACAGGTGGTTTGCGAAAGATTCGAGTTGCAAGTAAAGGTAAGGGCAAGCGTGGTGGCTCTCGCGTTATCTATTACTTCCTCGATGAAAAGCGTCGTTTCTACTTGCTGACGATTTACGGCAAGAATGAAATGTCCGACTTAACCGCAGACCAAAAGAAACAACTAAAGGCTTTTATGGAGGCGTGGCGTAATGAGCAATCGTGATTTATTTGCAGAGTTAAGTTCAGCACTTGTTGAGGCTAAAGAGCATTCAGAGGGCAAGCTTACCCTTAAAACTCATCAAGTTAACGACATCAGTGAGTTAAATATCTCACCTGATGAAATCGTGAGTATTCGAGAGCAGTTTAATATGTCTCGTGGTGTGTTTGCTCGTTTGTTGCATACATCATCTCGTACGTTAGAAAACTGGGAACAAGGGCGTAGCGCACCAAATGGACAAGCAGTAACCCTTCTAAAGTTGGTTCAACGTCACCCAGAAACCCTGTCGCACATCGCTGAGCTATAACAAACTGTTTAAGAGTGATTCGCAACGCGTGGCATTTTTACTATGCGTTGCTTTTAGTGTTTAAGGTGGTATGCGGCGGCATCGGTATTGCGTTGCTCACACCTTAACAGGGCGTTAGCTTAATAAGAGGTTAAATTTGAAATTAGTAGATATCTTAAATGACGAAAACCTAAAGCCAGCGCTTGTAATCGGTAATGGAATCAATCGTTATAACAGCACTAAAGCTGATGGGAATAATTCTTGGGACAAAATGCTTTTGGAGCTTTGGGAAAAGCACAGTATGTCTTCAGAGCAGATGTCTGCTCCTGAGGGGATTTCGCTTACAGAGTTTTATGATGCTCTTGATTTGACCAAGAGGTCTGACGAAATCAATTTACAAAAAGAGTTTTGTGAACTAATGAGTAGTTGGGCTCCTAGAGAGCATCATGTCTCGATTTCCAAATGGGCTCAGATCAAGGGTGTACCAATACTTACAACAAACTTTGAAGAAACATTGTCCTCAAATATCACAAGTGATATTACACACTTTGATTCAAAGTCTTTTACTGACTTTTATCCTTGGCAAAGTTACTTCTCTGATCATGAAGTACATGATCCCGCTAATGAGTTTGCGATCTGGCATATTAATGGGGTACAGAGATATAGTCGAAGTATACGACTGGGTTTGTCTCACTACATGGGCTCAGTCGAGAGGGCTAGACGATTAATCCATAAAGGGAATGAAGCAAGGTTGTTCTCCGGAAAAAATGTTGATGAGTGGTCTGGTTATCAAAGTTGGTTGCACGTTGTTTTTAATAACGACCTAGTTTTTGTTGGACTCGGCTTAGATACAACAGAAGTGTTTTTACGATGGTTGTTAATAGAACGAGCAAAGTACTTCAATCAATTCCCTCAGCGTAGAAAAAGAGCATATTTTGTCCATGCCAATGAAAAATCATTATCAACAGGGCAAGAGTTGTTCTTAAATAGTGTTGGTGTTCAGGTAGTACATGAGGCGTCTTATGATGAACTTTACAGCACGCCTTGGGCATTAAGCTAACAAAGCATTTAAGAGTGATTCTCAACGCTTGGCATTTTTCATTCTATCGTTGAGTTCAGTGTTTACGGTGGTAAGGTTAAGTTTCGTGGTAGCGTTGTTCACACCTCAATGCGGCGTTATGCAACACGAACATTTCGAATTTCGTCCCTATTCACAGATATGCTACAAGTTTTAACTTTCTACTGTTGTAAGATGTGCTTCATTATTCATATGGAGGAAGTTAAACATGGAAAAGTGTCCAGCAATTGTCGGTGTTGTTTTCGATGATAAAAGCTTAGCCGCGATAGACAGAATAAATGAGCTACATGAATTGGAGAAAAGTGCGCAATTCTTTATCTCACTTGGAAACTTAATTAATATCTTTGGTGGAAATGTAGTCAAAGGAGCAGGGAGTAGTGGTGTAACCAAAGCTATCTCTGCAATTCCAGCAAGCGATACTATGCATAAAGCACGAGATGTTAGTATCGCAGTCGGTAGAGGTGTTTCTTCTGATGCAGGACAAACTGCGTGGAATATAACCCAAGCAAACTGGGAGTATTACTTCAAATCCTACAGCGCTCTTACCGTTATTAAGCTTAGACAAATTGAAAACATTGCTACGGAACAAGCCTTAGAGCATGTAACAGACAGAAAGCAGTACAGGTTTTGGAAAGCTATATCTGATGGGTGTAAATTATGAGAATAGCTCTTACATTTTTTTTGATGGTATTTTCAATTATTTCCAATGCAGGTCAAAGTGTTGAAGATAAGCTATTCACTGACTTAAATAATTCAATAGATGCTTTGGGTTCTCGGATAGCCGTTTGTAGTAAGATCTCAACGAAAAATAAACCCGATGAAGAGACCTTAAAATTTGCAAAGCAAAGACTTGAGGAACTTACTCCGGTATTAGCTCATATTAATTATTTAGCGATTGAACGCTGTAGTTTTAGCGAGAAAAAAGAACTGGCGTACAGTATGCTTATTGCAAAAAACAATGCTAAGCGTCAGAGCACTTTGGAATTAGTTGAAGCGACGGAGAAGATGACATTTCCATTTAATACAGAGTCGCAAGCTAAATTTGATGCTTTAAGTGGGGAAATCAAAACGTTTTTAACAAACAGCAGTTTTTTCAGTAAGCCATTTGACGTATTAGCATTCTACGAATCGGTTGCTGACATGTAAGTGTTGCATAACAAAGCATTTAAGAGTGATTCCCAACGCTTGGCATTTTTCATTCCATCGTTGGGTTTTGTGTTTACGGTGGTATGGTTAAGTTTCGTGGAAGCGTTGCTCACACCTTAATGCGGCGTTATGTGGTTGGAGAGAAATTATGAATCCATCAGCGGTTCTTGTTCATGTCTCAGATGTAGCGAAAGGGCTTGAATGGTACAAGAAAGCTTTTCCAGAAGCCGTTTCGGTTTATCATCCTGACTTTGACTTCACAGCGCTTGATATAAATGGTTTCTCCCTAGAAATAGTCCAAGCAGATAAAAAGGTTGGTGCTGGTAAAAGTGGCACAGTTGTTTACTGGTCAGTAGATAACTTATGTGTTGCACTGGCTCATTTTGAAGAACTCGGTGCGCGCCTTTATCGCGGACCAATGGAAATTGAAGATGGTCTTTCAATGTGCCAAGTTGAGGATCCATTTGGAAACTTAATAGGACTACGTGGGAAAACCACATAACAAATTGTTCAAGAGGGATTCGCAACGCGTGGCATTTTTACTATGCGTTGGTTTTAGTGTTTAAGGTGGCATGCGGCGGCATCGGTATTGCGTTGCTCACCCCTTAACAAGGCGTTAGTACGGGTTTGACATCTAAGGTCATAAGTTTTGGGGTTTATCTGTTTTGGCTCTCGTCTTTACACCTTTCAGTTTGTACCTTTCACGTTCTTTCCGGTGGCACTATATGCGGAGTGTTCGCTTTGATTTCACCGTTTACGGTTTCTAACTCTTAGCCTATTTCTTTGGCGCTTTTTCATTTTCGTGGTGGTGTTTGAGAGAACCTTGATTACTTTTGATGTGGCTGTTGAAGCACGAGGAAAGAATCTTTTTCTAATTTTAATCCAGTGAAAGTAGGGCAGTTCAGTGCGTTTTTCTTCTAGCCAACTTTCGTTTCTCAATGGTGGTAAAGTTTTGTAGCTGCCCGTCTCACTTCCGTGTTCAAAGCCTTTCATATCATGCCACTTTTCAATATCTTGGAGCGCATAAATAGAAGTAGCGCATGTACTAACAAATTGCTTAAGAGTGATTCGTAACGCGTGGCATTTTTACTATGCGGTGGCTTATGTGATTAAGGTGCCGTGCGGTAGCTTTTGTATTGCGTTACTCACACCTTAGCAAGGCGTTAGCCTCCAATAATCGATAGAGGAGAGATAATATGGGGTCAAACCATTCTGAAAGTCGTGATTATGAGCTTATTGTACATAAGCTTATTTCACAAGAGATGGAAGGATTGAATGGAGTAGAACTGATAGAGGTCAGTCATGACCAAAAATTAAAAGGCTTATCTGGGTACACTCATCAGATTGATATTATCTATAAATTTCGTGTTTGGAAGATTGATTTATTAGTCTTAGTTGAGTGTAAAAACTATAAAAATAATGTAGGTGTCGATGACCTCTTAGAGTTCAAATCTCGTGTTGAAGACCTCAGAGCACACAAAGGCTTGTTCGTAACTACAAAGGGATTTCAGAGTGGCGCTATCGAATTTGCTGATGCCAACAAAATTGCTCTTCTAGTCGCAAAAGGAACGCAGCAGAATTCAGTGTTGTACAGTATGAGTAAAATTTCAATTTCAGAACGTTGCCAAAGACAAGTAGATCAACTTATTGAAAAATATGGAACGGGAAGAAATATTAGTTCGAAAATAACCATAGATGAGAAGCAAGGAATTGTAATTATTAATCATAACAATGGTGTTATTAAGTTAAAGCCTGGAGAACTACATTATTCAATGTTATACGAAAGAAGCTGCAATTACGAAAATAGGGAAGGAGATGGTTTCTATTTTGAACTTGTCAATACCAATTACGTAAATCCGAACAAGGTTATAAAAGCGCTCCTAATTGAAGAAGCTCTAACCACTTAGAGGCTAACAAACTGTTCAAGAGTGATTCGCAACGCGTGGCATTTTTATTATGCGTTGGTTTTAGTGGTTAAGGTGGTATGCGGTGGCTTTTGTATTGCGTTGCTCACACCTTAACAGGGCGTTAGTTTGCAAGAGGAAAAACGTAGCTATATCGGCAAGATCTAGTGGTAAAAGCTTAAAATCGAAATTGTCGTAGCGGCAGGCTTTGTTGCGTAAATCGG
>NZ_MDAW01000173.1:0-1426 GCF_002875385.1 Vibrio sp. 10N.222.52.B12
TGAAGTGACCCCGTAAAGTTGGACATTTCTGTTAAGCGGCTTTCAAGGCCTGAGCTCGATACTCTATCGGAGTCAGGCCTTTTAGTTTCACTTTTATACGTTTGGTATTGTAGTACTCGATGTATTCTTTAATTTGCTCTATCAGAGCATCTGCGTCTTCAAAGTTCTGGTTGTGATACATCTCTGTTTTGAGTAAAGCAAAAAAGTTTTCTGCAACAGCATTATCCAAGCAGTTACCTTTTCTCGACATACTTTGTCTTAACCCACTCTCTTCGACTTTTTGCTGATACTGTCGATGCCGATATTGCCAACCTTGATCGCTATGTATAATTGGCTTTGAGTTCGGTCTAAGCTTTGATATGGCTTCCGTCAACATATCAATGACAAGCGGCAAACAGGCATTTTTAGCTACTTTATAAGCAACCACCTCTTGAGTAAACAAGTCAACAACCGGAGACAAGTACACTTTTTGCTCTTTGACTTTGAACTCCGTGACGTCAGTTACCCACTTTTCATCTGGCTGGGACGCACTAAAATCTCTTTCAAGTATGTTGGGAGCTGCTCTTCCAGACTCACCTCGATATGAACGATACTTTTTAATCCTGACCGTTGATTTAAGGTTTAGCTGAGCCATAAGCCTTTGAACCGTCTTGTGATTCAGCATGAAGCCTCGCTTCTTTAGTTCCAAGTGAATACGGCGGTAGCCGTATCGCCCCTTATGCTCATGATAAATTGACTTTATCATGAGCAGTTCACTTTCGTAACTATCAGTACGCTTGCTCGCTTGAGCCTGATAATAAAAGACACTTTTAGCCAGTTGCAGAGTTTGCAGCAGGTGCTTCAGTGGGTACTTACCTTTAAGAGTTAGAGCTATGACCGCTTTTTCTTTGTTCGACGGTCCTTTTCTTGCTCCAACTCTTCCAACTTTTTTAAAACAGCATTCTCAGTTCGTAAGTAGACCAACTCCTCTCTTAGCTCCTCAAGTGTCATTTCATTATCTGGTTTAGTGGTACGTTGAGGCTGCTGTTTCATTGAAGGTCTTCCTTTCTGGCGAATTTTGAGCCCTTTGATACCGAGCTCATTAAATCTTTTGAGCCAGACAGAAAGTATCCCAGGGGACGAGAGGTTTAACACTGCGCTAGTGTGCGTGAGAGACCAGTTATTCGTCCACATTAAATTTAATGCTTTGTGTTTTGTTTGAGCAGAAACAGCATGTTTAGTCGGTAAAAATGAAGCCACACCATGGATGGCGAAAACTTGGGCCCAATACCGAATCTGTCTTGAAGAAATTGAGTATTGTTTTTCTAAATAGCGAGATGATGCGCCATTTAAGTATTGTTCAGCAATGACACATTTGAGCTCACGGCTATATTTGGACATAAAAAGACCCCCAATAATTGGTGTCCAACTATTGGGGGTCAGTTCA